>CAZLTA010000008.1:0-16310 GCA_964562345.1 uncultured Planctomycetia bacterium | reverse complement strand
GTCAACGATACCTTAGAAAATTATTTTGGGTAACATTTAATGTGAGTCAATTCGATGCCGCAGAGATACGAAAATAGTTCCCGCTCAATTAGCGAAAAAGTAATGGCGGCGGTATAAAAATGTTAAAAATAGAGGTGATACGTGAAGGAGATTTTACAGGAAAATTAAGACTTGACCGAATAAATCTGAAATAGCTAAATTGAAAGAAGGTGTTGATTTCGTCATAATAAACGGAATACGAAAAGACGCTAAAGAATTTGATCCAAATTATAAGGATATAATAAATAAAGTGGAGTCTGAGGCACAGGCAAAAGTTCACTGTGTCGATTTGTTTTGGTTTGATATTTGGAAATTGATGAAAAAAGAGTTAAAAGAAAAGTATGGAATCACATGGAGAAGTTTAGCGGAGCTTAATCCTGAACATACTTTTGATTAGTTGTTTTTTCTTGCCCCGTTTATTTTTTAAAGACAAAATTCCATTTTTCTTGCTTCTTCTGTATATAAAAAGTTGCGAAAGTCGTCCAATAGAGGGAGATTCGAGCCCGAATTTTTGATAAGTTTTATCTTATAACTCATTGTTACATAAATACTTACAACAAAAATAAATATCAATCAAATGAAACTGTTTTCTGCAAAATATTACAATTAAAAGAGTTATGAGCCTGATCATCTCCCGGTCCCATCCCAGAGATACGATAATCCTTGAATTAAATGTCTCTCTGTGTTATATTCGGCAGCTGAGATGATATATCTATCTCTGATAAGGTGTTCTGCCACAGCCAGAGAGTAGCTCTCAGTAAGTCTCTTAATTTTTGCACCCCTCTGAAGGTATAATCCGATTAAATAAATAGTTCGAGTTTCTTCCGGGCAGCCGGTAATCCTCCTAAAACTACCTCTTTGAATCGGCATATAATCTTACATATCCTTTTATATAGTATGCATCCGCAAACCTACGAAATCAGAGAGGATATTATAACTAATATTTGCACGGGAGAAGCTTTCCCAGATAGGGTATTTTCGCGAATAAAAAAAGCAGGAATCCTGCTGCCGTTATAGATAAACCCGTAATTATAAGAATTTTAGCCAGTATGTTCATAGGAATACAGAATAAAGTATGTAGTATGCAGTATATAGGGAAAGTGTCAAATTTAAATCGTCAACCGATTATTCAGGATAATATTAGAAAAGGTTTAGAATTTTATCTTAGAGGTAAAAAGAAAGCCCGCCTCAAATAAGAGGCGGGCTTTCTGAGAGCTCAATGCTACTTGTTTTGCATTGTCTGGTAATAGATTTTTAAGGCATTCATAATATCTTCTTTTTTTAAACCGTCCGTAATCATCTTGGCCACAAGCTCGGGGTTTTCAGTAATAAGCGTGGAAATTCTTTCAGAAAATTCTTTACCAAAGTGAGCATTAAAGAACCCAATATCTGTCTGCGCAACCGCAGATATTAACTCATCGACTGATATATCCACTCGAGACGCCGCGGCTTGAAATACCGGACAAAGAGCATTATCGTTAAGCATCTCCTTGGCATCGCTTCTTATAAAATTAAACAACCCTTTGATAAGCTGCATTTTTTCTTGCTCAGGAACTTTTAAATTCTGAATCGTATCAAGCACTAAAACAGAGGCTATGGCTGAGGGATACTGTTGGAGAATATTGGTCTTTTTGTGCATATCATTGTCGAAGATTTTTTCGTCAATAATAACTGCGGATTTTTTCACCTCTGACACCGGTAGCATCAATCTTTCTATTATCGTTGCGCTTTCTGCATACCCAAGAGACATAAAACTCTCTATTACGCTCGAAGATGTCTGTTCCTCGTCCGGAACCGGAACGACCATAGCAAAAGCTGATAAACCCATAGTCGCAACCGCTACTGCCAAAACTACTGCTAACTTCTTCATCTTTTTACCTCCTGTTTTGTTTATTTTTTTCATTTTTACGCCCTGTTCGTTTTATCTATATCAAGCCCTCTCCCTAAAACTATACACTGCATTTATACCACATAATACAATGTTGTCAAATAACTTTTTATTTTTTTAAAAATTGTATGTATTTATTAAAATGCCTCAATATGCAACACTCAGCATTATATACCCGCCTGAGATTCGCCCCAGAGGATAAAAGTCAGCTTAAACAGAAAGCGGAGTTCATCTAATATTCGATATTAGGGATTTGGAATTTAGAAAATACTCCTTTCCCTATTTTTGATATTTTATTTTTCCCGATTTTCGGGATCACGCTTTGATGGAAAATTTTTAATTTTACTTTGTCTCTCTTGCTCGCTGAATACGCAACCGCAGTAATTCTGCCTGTAAAGAGCCTTCTGCTTGGCAGTTTTTCTCCCTTGAGAAAATAATCTCCTGAACGGCCGCGAAATAAACTCTAATTTATACTTAGAAGCTAAATCCATGCCAATATCTTTTATCCTCTCAATATCCTGGTGCGGACTTATAAGAAGAGTCGTTGTAAAAGCTCCGATCCCGTTATTTACCGAGAATTGGGCTGTTTTTTCCAACCTCAGAGTCCAGCAGCTTTCGCACCTTTTCGGGAAACCTAATCTGTTATCGACATTATCAAAGGAATCCTGCGGATTATACTGCGGATAATATATTCTGGCGCCCTCAAAAATTCTCCATATAGTAGCCAAGAGTTTCCCTGCGACGGTCATATTCTGCCCTGGGGTGTATATTGGGATTGTAAAAAAACCCGCTAATATCGTTAGTTACCGTATGTCGAAGATCTCTTAACACCTCAATCGCGCACGGGGAGATTCGGGCCCGAATTTTTGATAAGTTTTATCTTGTAACCCATTGTTACATAAATACTTACAACAAAAATAAATATCAATCAAATGAAACTGTTTTCTGCAAAATATTACAATTAAAAGAGTTATGAGCCTGATCATCTCCCGGTCCCATCCCAGAGATACGATAATCCTTGAATTAAATGTCTCTCTGTGTTATATTCGGCAGCTGAGATGATATCTCTATCTCTAATAAGGTATTCTGTCACAGCCAGAGAGCAGCTCTCAGTAAGTCTCTTAATTTTTGCACCCCTCTGAAGCCCTAATCCGATTTAATAAGGAGTTCGAGCCTCTTGAGGCGCCGCGCTAATCCTATTAAAACAGTATCTCTGATTGGCATATTTCTCCAGATCTTTAGCTATATAATGTCTATTTATAGGCCCAGTATTCAGAGATAATGTTATATCTAGTATTTGCACGGGGAGGGGTATATCTTTACCTTAAAGGACAGAAAAAAGAAATTGAAAAACCCCCTGATTCCTGCGATAATATTTTTTACTTAAAAAATAGTGATCTATCTGTTCCCGGTCTTGGCATTGGTAAGGCCGACAATCAGCTCAATTAAAAAGTTTGGGAGTTTACCCCTTTCGGGGAGCGGGTTATCATTTTTACGATTTCTTAAGTCAAAAGATGAGGCAGTTCTTACTATCGGCGCAGTATTTAGATGGTAAAAGAGAAAGTTATAAAGTTGTAAAAAAGTCAAAAAACAACATAGTATTGCAAAAGCTAAAATTGTGGAGGTAAAGCATGGGTAAGCTAGGATGCATAAAAGATAAGTTTAGCGGTAAAGATTATTTAATGCGGGCGTATTTACCAGTTGTGAAACTGCCTAAGAAAATTGATTATACTCCAAAGTTATCGTCGGTCAGGGATCAGGGAGATGAAGGGACATGTGTAAGCTTTGCCTGCGCCAGCGGCATGAAGGAATATCAGGAATTACTGGATTATGAAAAGTTAATAGAACTTTCCCCGAGGTTTGTTTATAGCGAATGTAAAAAAATAGACGGTATGCCGGAAGCAGAAGGCACCTTTTTGCGGGCAGCCATGCAGGTGCTTAATAAGAAGGGAGTATGTCAGGAAAAATTCTGGCCATATCAGCCGCATCAAAATGACAAAGCTAAAAAAGGCAATGTTACTAACGCCAAAAAATTTCGTATTATGGCTTATGCCCGCATACTCAACCTGAATGAATTGCGATTAAGCCTGGCAACCAAGGGGCCTTGCGTTATTGGTGTTGAGGTTTTTAAGGGAATGATGAAAACTAAAACAGGCCTTGTGCCTATGCCTAAGAAAAGTGAAGGGGTTTTGGGCGGCCACGCGATTTGCCCGGTAGGTTACGATGATAAAAAGAAACTGGTTAAATTTAAAAACTCTTGGTCGGATAAATGGGGGAAGAAGGGATATGGATTTTTGCCCTATGCGTATATTGAACAGTATATGATGGATGCCTGGAGCTCGGTTGATATTGAGGACCCTAATCCGCTTACGCTGGCGAGTGTGTTAAAATTTGCCGAAAGTAGAGTTACATAACGAAGAACGAAAAGGGCCGCTGCCAAGTGGACAATGTAAGCGGATAATGGCGAGCCTTGCCATAAGCAGCTTCAAAGAGGAAACTCGGCGGGAGATTTAAAAAACATGATAAATATAATCTTTATACATGGAATAAATTATCAAACAACAGGCTATAGTAATTGGCTGTTTCAGAATATTCTTTGCCAATACGAGAAGATTTTAAAGAAAAAAGGGAGCGGGTTAACAAAGGAAGCAATAGCAAGATATATAAAGGCGTAAGCCGAGGAGAAATAAAAGCAAGCCCCGATGCTTGGCATTGAGGTATTCCTTCGGCTTGGACAAATATCTTCAGTATACTAAAATCAAATCATGGCAATTAGGAGATGTCTAAGAAATCTACTGTTTTTTTACCTTTTTTTAATTCTTTCCTTTATTCTTTCTGATTCAATAATAGCTCCCGTATTGGAATATCAGCGATTAGAAGTATCAAAAAAACTCTATTATGCACTCCATTTAATTTGTAATCAATTGCCTGCAAGGTGTTTGTTTATTTATGCTTCTCCGATGGCATTATGTGCTAGATATTTTTTAATTTATCTGGGATTATTTATTTCGGGGTTGGTTTTAATAAAAAATAAAGTTACTACGGTATATTGGAAAATTGGTTTAATTCTATTGCTGCCATGTATTTTTGATGGAAGTACCCAAGAAGAGCAAATAGATCGCCTTTTTCTATGGTAAGATTGATATCTTTTGCTGCGCACTTTTTACCGAAGAATTTTGTTACATTATTTAAAATAATTACAGTTATATGATAGCAAAATTTTATATAAATATAGACAATTCGCTTACTGTCGAGCTATTGAATTCTATTCCTCTGTGATATAAAATGTTGCAGAGAGCTTTTGTTTGAGGTAGAATCTCAACTATAGATTGTCATCATGCAGGATGGGTTAAGGTAAAAGGAGGATATGTTGGCAAAAGATAATTATTCATATCAGAAGTATCAGAAAGAATTGGCAAAGAAAAAGAAGAAAGAAGCAAAGCAACAAAGTAAAGTGGATAAAAAAAATATGCAGGACAAAGCGGATTTAGAGCAGGCTTCGAATTAAGGAATAAAATTTTTACTAAAACTAAAAAGGAGGCAGCATGGGATATCAACGAGGCAGCGGTGGTGGATACAATGGAGGTTCGCGGGAGATGTACAAGGCGATTTGCTCAGAATGTAATAAGGAATGCGAAGTTCCTTTTAAGCCGAGCGGAGACCGTCCTATATACTGCAAAGAGTGTTTTTCAAAGCGCAAGAAAGAAGGGCGTTAAAAAAAATAGATTTTGTTAGCCCCGTCTTTCTTGTAGATTCGCGAAGGCAGCTTTGCGAATCGTTCGGGGGTGGTTCTCACAATAACTTTAGACATAGAATTCGGGACTTGCTGCCATCACCAGTCTCTCTGTTTCTTTCGAATATAGCCAATTGCGGACCTAAATCGAGGAGGGACAGAATTAGCTTATCTTGACAGCCTTGCGAGGAGCCCCAAATGCTTGACATCGGGGTATTCCTTTTGCCTTGACATGGCAGCAGTAGGTGAAAGGGGTTATTCCTATTTATTTACCTGCTATCAGCATCGTTCAACCCGGAGAGTAAATTTTGGAGTCAAGAATTTTTGTTTGGAGCTATTTTTTTAATACCAAAATTTATGAAGGGATTTTAATATCATTCTATTGTTGTATCTCTAAGCGGTGCTCAAGAACAAGATTGACAAATGAAGAAAACAGTGTACAATTTACAAAAGTGGTTAATAGCATGAACAGTAAATAAGAGAGTATATGGTTTAACCGTAAGGTAAAATATTTTACTTTACGGTTTTGTTGTTCTGTTATTGGTTAAGCTTAATAACAAAAATATAATCTCGATAGTTACCGAAACTAAAAGCCTGTTTACTGGCAGGCAAGGAGGCAGTATGGCATTTAGACAAGATGGTGGGAGTGGGCGTCCGCGAGAGATGCACAAGGCGATATGCTCAGAATGTAAAAAAGAATGTGAAGTCCCTTTCAAACCCAGCGGAGACCGTCCTATATACTGTAAAGAATGTTTTGCGAAGCGCAGAGACAAAACTTCTAATAAATGGTAAGGCGGTTTGAATAGCACAATAGAAACTATAATTACGCAGAGTCGATAGTCAAAAATCCTGCGTGGTTATTAGAGTTTGTATTATTAATGGACGCTGGATAACGGTTGAAACTTTTTATTATCAACTTCCCTCCGGTACGCACGACAGCAGATTTCCGGGTTGTTAATACCTGAAAAAATATGCTTATAGTGAAGGAGCCTGCAGATTCTATTTCTTTTAATCGAGGCAGCCTCTTTCATTGATGCTCCTTTTATTGTATTATGTCATGAAAGAAGAATAAAAGGTGGAATCTATTCAGTTTTTATACTAAACAGCCGGCTGCTAAACTCATCTACGATAGGGAGCCGCTAAAACATAACCCTCTGCAGCTGAATTAATTGCAGGGGTTTTTATTTGAAGTAGAATAAAATATATAAACTATAAAATAACATATACGGATTCAGCGGATTTATTAGTTGTAAAGATCCTGATTACCTGAAACGGGGCGTAAAGAAAGTCGATTGGCTCGGGATACTGCTTTTTACCGTCGGGCTTACCAGCCTGCAGGTGGTTTTGGAACAGGGACAGGAAAAGAACTGGTTTAATTCCTTGTTTATCGTAATTTGGGCGCTCATATCCGCAGTTTCTTTAATCGCTTTGATTTTTTGGGAGTTAAGCATAAAAGAACCGGTTATTGATTTACGCGTATTGCGTAACAGGCCGTTTGCGGTAGGAACTATTGTAGTTGGTTTATACGGAATTGCGCTTTTGGGGACGACTTTTATCTTGCCCCAGTTTACCCAAACCCTGTTGGGATATTCGGCTTTTCAATCCGGCATGACGCTTTTTCCAAGAGCATTGGCCATATATATTTTTATGCCGCTTGTGGGACGGCTCTACAATTATGTCGATGCTAAGATTTTGATTATTTCAGGCATAGGTATTAGCTGCTGGTCTTACGGGCTGCTTGCCCATCTTTCTCTTACGGTTGCTTTCCAAAAATATGGTTCCCATATTGCTTTTAATGGGAGCGGGGATGGCTTTTTTTGTTTGTCCCTGTTCCGACGATTTCTCTGATGACGATTCCGCAGGAAAGAATGACCAATGCAGCCAGTCTTTTTACTTTAATACGGAGGATAGGCGGAAATGTAGGCTATGCTATGACGGTCACCATAATGGAACGCAGAACTCAATTTCACCATTCGCATTTAGTCGAAAATATCTCTGTCTCACACGGGAGTTTTTTGAATATCTACCACATGATTTCCGGCTGCCTTCATCAACATGGATATGGTCCTATTCGCGATAAACTTGCAGTTTTTTCGCTCCTTGACCGCCTGGTTAGCCGGCAGGCGGCGATGCTTTCTTATAATGATTTGCCCTGGGTATTTATGTTGATGTTTGTATTTATTGTTATTTTTGTTTTATTTCTGCCGCATAGCAGGATTGATAAAAGTGCCGGCCATTAATGAATTCCAGGACGCAACTTTAAAAAGGTGTTGACAAAGGTATGGAGCAAGAGTATGATTTGCATGATAATTCATACATTTCATACTTTTTGCGTTTCGCCAATAAGTAAACTTAGGAGGCAGATATGAAAGAATCTCCGGAAGTCTACGGTACCGTCACCATCAGCCAGAGAGGCCAGGTAGTCATTCCCATAAAAGCGCGGAAAGCTCTTAAAATAAAACATGGGGACCAGTTGATTGTGATGGCAGGCCTTCCGGGCAGGAAAGACATCATCAGTTTTATTCCCGTTGAGCATATTTCGGATTTCTTGAAATATTTTGAGGCCCGTCTTGCGGCATTGAAGAAAGAGTTTTCAAAACAGAAAAAATAATGCGGCGCACGCAACTTTTTATCGTATCCGGGTGTCTAATAGTATGAGGTAATATGAATAAAAACAAGATTATAATAGGTATTCTTATTTTCGGTGCCGGTTTTTATTCGTCCGTCTTTCCTGCAGAAATTCAAGATACGCTCACCTGGCAAGAGTGTGTTATTGAAGCCTCCGGGAATAATCCTGATCTTGCTGCCGCGAAGGAAAAGATCGCGCAGGCAAAAGCCGATAAAAATATCGCCAAAAGTGTTGTTTTGCCGCAGATATCGAGCCAGCTGAGCGGAAAAAAATCAAAAGCAGCCTCAAATGATGTTGCCAACACTTATGGATATAGTGTAACCGGACAGCAGCTTTTGTTTGACGGCCTCAAAACCCCCGCGGATATCGCTGCTGCCGCATACACGCTGAAAGCGCAGCAGTATGCTTATGCTGTTACTTCCTCGGACGTACTTTTGAATTTAAGGATTGCATTTTCCACTCTCTTGCGAGCTCAGGAGCTCATTGCGCTTACCAAAGAGATAGCGCAGAGAAGGAAAGAAAACCTGGAACTGGTACAAGCCAGATATAATGCCGGAAGGGAGCACAAAGGGGCTGTGTTGACTGCTCAGGCAGATTTTGCAGAGGCTGGTTTTGAAGTTGCGCAGGCTTCAAGAAATCTGGTGCTGGCACAGCAGGGACTGGCAAAAGCGCTTGGCCGTGATGTCAAAAATCCGCCGGCCGTTAAAGGGAATTTCAGTATCGAGAAAGCAGACCGGGAAAAACCGGACTGCGAATTGTTAGCGAATACGACACCGCTGCTTAAAGAATTAATAGCAAAAAAAGAGGCGGCCCGCCTGGGGTATCGTTCCGCTAAAGCCGATTTTTTTCCTCAGGTTTATCTTAGCGGCTCTTACGGCGGGACTAACGATGAGTGGCCGCCGCAGAGTGAGGAATGGTCAGCCGGAGTGAAGGTGTCTTTGCCCATCTTTGAAGGGGGCAGTAGAATAGCGCAAACCGAGAAAGCAAAATCCAGCTACGTGCAGACTCAGGACGAGGAACGCAGCGGACGCGACGGCGTTATCTATACACTGGAAAAAACATGGAAAGATTTTCAGGATGCAATCGATACCGTTTCTGTCCAGGAAAAATTCCTGGAGGCGGCTCAGGAGCGGGCCAAAATCGCTAATGCGCAGTATTCTTCCGGGCTTGTTACATTTGATGATTGGATTATCATCGAGAATAATTTAGTCAATGTCAAAAAGGCATATCTTGACGCCCAGGCAAATTTATTAGTAGCTGAGGCGTATTGGATTCAGGCAAAAGGAGGAATGTTGGAATATGTCCAGAAATAAGGTTGTTACGATATTTGCAGGTATTGTTATAGCCGTTGTCATGCTCTTTTTTTACAGAGCTAAAAACAATACACATGACAATGGTGTGACAGAGGAAGTATACCCTATCCCGGGAGATGTCCGGATAACGATCACTACTACCGGAATTGTCCAGCCCCAGAACCGTCTTGAAATTAAGCCGTCGATAAACGGACGTATTGAAGAGATACTCGTTCAGGAAGGGGATGCCGTAAAGAAGGGTGATATTTTGGTATGGATGAGTTCAACCGAACGTGCCGCCCTAATTGATGCGGCAGGTTTTCAGGGAGAGCAGGCTCGTCAATACTGGGAGGATGTCTATAAGAAAACCCCTATTATATCGCCCATCAACGGGGAAGTCATTGTTCGTTCTGTCGAACCGGGACAAACGGTGACGACGGCCGACCCCGTGCTGGTATTATCGGACCGCCTGATAGTGAGCGCCCAGTTTGATGAGACCGATATTGGAAAAGTCAAAATCGGACAGAAAGCGGTCATCTCGCTTGATGCATATCCCGGAAATAAGATTAAAGGCATCGTCGATCATATCGCGTATGAATCGAGTATCGTCAATAACGTCACTATTTATAACGTGGATATCGTACCCCAGGAAGTCCCTGCCTTTTTCAGGTCCGGTATGAGCGCTAACGTCGAGGTCATAAATAAAGAGCAGCGCGGCGTTTTATTAATCCCAGTTGAGGCTCTCGGTGAGGACAAGAACGGTGAGTTCGTGATGGTGAAGGAAAAGCCAAAAGGGGCTGTTCAAAAAAGGCCGGTCACTATCGGCCTGCGGGATGAGAAAAATGCGCAAGTCATCTCGGGGGTATCGGCATCCGATATTGTCGTTATACAAAATCAATCGTTCTCGCTTAAGAAGGATAATACCGGGACGAATCCTTTCATGCCTTTTGGTTCTAGGAAACGATGATAGAGTTAAAAGAAATCTCAAAGACCTACCATGCCGGTACCGTACCGGTATACGCGCTGCGCGGTGTTTCCTTAACGATTGCCAGGGGTGAATTTATCGCCATCATGGGTCCGTCGGGATCAGGAAAGTCAACACTTCTTCATCTTTTAGGTTTTCTCGACCGGCCGGATAGTGGTTCCTACACAATATGCGGTGAGGAAGTCTCGCACCTGACGGACACGGAATTAGCGGTGTTGCGTAATTACTTGGCCGGTTTTGTCTTTCAGCAGTTCCATCTGTTACCCCGGGTTACCGCACTCGATAATGTGGAACTGCCGCTTATTTACGCGGGTAAAAAAGAATCCAAAAAAGAGGCTCTTAAAAAGTTGGAAGCGGTAGGACTGACACAGCGGCAAATGCACCGGCCCAATGAGCTTTCCGGCGGTGAACAGCAAAGGGTGGCAATCGCCCGTGCGCTGGTCAATGACCCCCTTATTATTTTCGCGGATGAACCCACCGGTAATCTAGATACCAAAAGCGAAGAAGAGATCATCGCGATTCTAAAATCTTTAAATGAACAGGGTAAGACAATCGTAATGGTCACCCATGAAAAAGAAATCGCCGCGTGTGCTGGAAGGATCATCACCATGCGGGACGGCAGAATCGTCTCCGATGAATATAAAGAAAAAAGCAGGCTGGTCAAGGACAACGCAGCACTTGAAATTTCACTGGCTGATATTATTTTAAAGAAACATTCCGCTATGGAACACATAGAGTTCATCCAGCATCTGCACCAGTCGATACAGGCTATTTTTTCCAATAAAGTCCGTTCATTCCTGTCCATGCTGGGAATTCTTTTCGGTGTCGGTGCGGTGATTGCGATGATGGCGCTGGGGGAGGGTGCCAAAGCGTCTATGGAACAGCGGCTTAAATCGTTAGGTTCAAACCTTCTTTCCATCAGAGGCGGTTCTACCAGATTTCACGGGGCGTCCACCGCCGCAGGAACCGTGACGCGGTTTACGTTTGAAGATGCCGATGCTATGCGGGGGCTTTCACCGCTGGTAAAGAGCGTAAGCGGCGACTGCCGCGGCAGCGGCCAGCTTGTATATGAGAATGAGAACTGGAGTACTGTTATCGAGGGTGTAGGCTATGATTACGGTACTATGCGCGCGGCTATTCCCGAAACAGGCAGGTGGTTTACCCGGGAAGAAATAACTGGGCGCGAGAAGGTTGCGATTGTGGGGACGACGGTCGTCGAAAAACTGTTTAGAGGTACTAACCCTGTCGGCAAGATAATAAAAATAAACCGTATTAATTTTAAGGTCATCGGAATCGTCCCGGGAAAAGGTTCGATGGGGCCGCATGATCAGGATGATATTGTCTATATTCCTTTGACTACCGCTATGTACAGGGTGCTCGGTAAAGACTATCTTGACCAGATCTATGTCGAGGTCTCGGATGTGAATGCAATCGATGAGGCCGAGAAACGTATCGAACAGCTCATCAAGAAGCGGCATAGGTTGTATCAAAACGAAGATTCATTCCAGATCCGGAATATGAGCGAGTTTCAGGAAATGCTCAGCAGCACAACCCAGACAATGAGCCTGCTTTTGGGAAGCATCTCCGCGATATCTCTGTTAGTGGGGGGTATCGGGATTATGAATATCATGCTGGTATCGGTTACGGAGCGTACCAGGGAGATTGGCCTGCGCAAAGCTATTGGCGCGCGTAACGTCGATATCATGTCTCAGTTCCTGATAGAAGCGGTTGTGATGACGTTTTGGGGCGGTATTATGGGAATCTTATTGGGCGCGGGTACCGCTTCCATCATGACGATAGGGTTTGGGTGGGCGACGAAAGTCTCACTATTCAGCATTCTCTTATCAACTACATTTTCCATAGCGGTTGGCATAGGATTCGGCCTCTGGCCGGCGAAAAAGGCGGCTCGGCTTAATCCAATCGAAGCGCTGCGGTATGAATAGTTTTCTTAATGCGTGATGAAATATAAGGGGCAGTTCTATCCTTTTACAATTTATTCCTATCCATCCATCCAAACGAAATCTAAAATATAGCTGGGTATTTTCTTTGCCTTGCGTAGATTTGATTTGCTACAATTGTCAAGTCTTCTGTCTGTTCTTTAGTCGGTGTTGTTTTATGTGAAATTTGAATTGAAGTAGTTACGGTTAAAGTATATGAGAACGAAAAAATTGTTATAATTTGAAAAAAATTTATGTCTAAAATAGGATTGGTATTAGGCAGCGGGGCGGCAAGAGGTCTGGCTCATATCGGGGTGTTAAAAGCACTGGGAGAGGAGAATATAGCTGTTGATGTAATAGCGGGTTCAAGCATGGGTGCTCTTGTCGGCGCCTGTTTCGCCAGAGAAGCAAAGATAACGGAGCTTGAGGAGGTGGTTTTAAAAACTGATTGGAAACAGCTGCTTCGGCTTTCAGACCCTAATTTGGCATTTATGCTCAAGGGATTTATTCACGGCAGGAAAGTTGAAGAATTGTTGAAGGTTATTATAGGGGATGTGGAATTTAAGGATTTAAAGATTCCTTTAGCGGTAGCGGCTACAGATATAAATACCGGCGAGGAAGTAATTATAAAAGAAGGTTCGGTGGCTGAAGCTGTAAGAGCAAGCATTTCTATCCCTGTTATATTTATGCCGGTTAAGATTGGAAACAGATTTTTGATGGATGGCGGGATAGTAAACCCTGTTCCTGTAAATGCGGCGAAAGATATGGGCGCGGAATTTGTTATTGCCTGCAATGTAATTCTTAAACCTCAGGAGAGAAAATATTCCGGTTCTATGAAAAAACAAAAACCGCCTCTAACGCTTCCTAAAGTTAAAATTAAAACAACAGTTCTATCGGAATTAAATATTAAAATCGATAAACTTCTTCAGGAAAATAAAGCTAAAATTCAGGACTTTCAAAAGTTTATTAAGTCAAAAGTTCATAAAAATATTCCAGGGATAGACCCAAATACCCCCGGCATATTTGATACCATACTGGGGGCAATTTACGCTATGGAATACGAAATAGCACAGATAAAAATAAAAGAAGCAGATGTAATAATAACCCCTGATACAGCAGGTATTGCTGCGTTGGAATTCTACCGCGGGGAAGAGGTAATATCTAAAGGTTATGAAGCAGTAAAAAATGTCCTGCCGCATATACAAAAATTAATGAGTGGAGACTTTAGATGAGAAAAAAATTTTTGCAGGGTATAAGCGCCAATGTAATTCTCTTAGGTCTGGTCAGTTTTATAAATGATGCCTCCAGCGATATGATTTTTGCAGTGCTTCCGATTTTCATCGTGTCTTTAGGAGGTGCGGGGCTGGCAGTCGGGCTAATCGGCGGTTTAGCAGATACGGTCTCCGGAATTTTAAAGGTTTTTTCAGGATACTGGTCGGATAAACTGGGTATAAGAAAACCGTTCATATTCTGGGGTTATCTTACTTCTTCAATTACCAAAATTCTTTTCCCTTTTGCCAGGGTTTGGCAGAATTTAGCTGTTTTAGTCTCGGTTGAGCGGGTTGGTAAGGGGTTGAGGACCGCACCAAGAGATGCGGTAATAGCAGGTTCAACCACCCCCGGCTTGCGGGGCAGAGCCTTTGGAATTCACAGGGCTTTAGATACCTCGGGTGCTTTTATCGGGGCATTGGCTGCTTTTGTTCTTTTTTGGCTTTTCAAGTTAGAGTTTAAATCAATTATATTTATAGCCGCAATAATATCTTTTTTTGCAATCATTCCCATCCCTTTTATTAAAGAAAAACAGGCTTCTTTACAGCAAAAATTAAGTTTCAAGATAAGTTTAAAAAATCTGCCTCTAAATTTTAAACGCTATGTTACAGCAGCGACAATTTTTTCTTTAAGTACGTTTACTTACATGTTCTTTATACTGAAATCAAAAGTTGTATTTGATAATTTATTCAGCCCCCGGCTTGCTGCTGCTATTCCGATTCTGCTCTATGTTTATTACAACTTCATATATGCGCTTGCTTCAATACCTGCCGGAATTATTTCGGATAAAATCGGCAGGAAGAAAATTCTTGTTTTAGGTTATTTGGTTTACTCTTTTACCTGCATAGGTTTTAGTTTAGCGAATTCTTTATCTGCATTCGTCGTTCTTTTTGCTGTTTATGGGATATCGTTTGGTCTGATAGAAGGTAATCAGCGTGCATTCGCCTCTGATTTTGTCGCAAATGACTTATCGGGTACGGCATTGGGGACATTGCATACTTGCGTAACTTTAGCCAATCTGCCTGCGGGTATAATTGCCGGCCTGCTCTGGAATTTTAACCCTGCCTATACTTTTGTCTTTGCGGCAGTGATGGGGATCATAGGCGCTGTGTTTTTAATGAGAGTAAAGCCAGCTTTTTAACCTCAAAAATGCTGTCTTAAGGACTTGCTGCCCCGAGAGATGTTCTGTGGGCAGAGCGAATTTCAGGAGGGGGAGTTTTTAACATTCTGTAAGATAGTCCTTTACAGATATCTTTTGTTTGGTGTAAAATACAAATAGCATGGACAATATAAAACCTAAAGAACCTTTGTTGGCTGTAATGTTAGCTATTATTTTGCCTGGATTAGGGCAAATATATGCAAGAAGAGTAAAACGGGGTATACTATTCTTTTGTGTTCAATATGCAGCCGCAATCACTGCCATTTTATATGCAATTAGTCTAAACTCAAAAACAGATATTTATTTATTAGCATTGGCTGTATTGTTAATTGGTTTTGGAATATTTGTTATAGTAGATGCATACAATTGTGCGAAAACATATAATATCAAGAACAATCTTATTAGAAATATAACAACTAAAAAAAGAGTATTTTTAATTATTGGAATCATCTTTTTTATGGCATTCAATCCTTCTCGAATTATTTCTCCATATTTAAAAACTAATGGGGTGGAAGCGTTTAAAATACCATCAGGAGCAATGAAACCTACATTACTAAAAGGAGATAGGATACTTGTTGATAAAAATATATATAAAAAATCAAAGCCAAAACGAGGGGATTTAATTGTTTTTTTATATCCTAAAGATACAAAGAGGTATTTTGTTAAAAGAATTGTCGGTTTACCTAATGAGGTTGTTGAAATACAGAATGGTAAAGTTATAATTAATGGGAATATAGTTCAAGAACCTAATGTGTTAAAGAATTATTATTCTAATGCCGGTGATTATGCTAAAGAAGGCCAAGCAGTAAAAATACCTGAAAATAGTTATTATGTTCTGGGGGACAATAGTGCATTCAGTAAAGATGGTAGATATTTTGGTTTTGTTGCAGATGAATATATAATTGGCAAAGCCTATAAGATTTTTTTCCCCTTTAATAGGTCCGGGCCTATTAAATAGAAGCCGGTTCTGGATATTCCCACTTTTTGTTAATTCAAATAAGAAATTTCTTTGGCAATACGGTATTTTATGTATAATACAGCGGATTAAGGGGGTTGTTATTTTCGGCTGAAACGCATAGAATCTAACTGGAAGGAAAAATAAAATTATGTCAAATCAAAAAAGAAGGAAAGACGTACGGAATCTTGCAATTATCGCGCACGTTGACCATGGGAAGACTACGCTTGTCGATGCTCTCCTCAAATATACAGGTGCTTATGATTTTAAAAAAGGTGAATCAACGGTTATGGATTCCAATCCTCTTGAAAAAGAAAGAGGGATTACTATTCTGTCAAAGAATGCTTCCTTTATATATAAGGGCGTGCAGTGCAACATTGTCGATACGCCGGGGCATGCTGATTTTGGCAGTGAAGTGGAACGC
>CAZLTA010000007.1:0-16561 GCA_964562345.1 uncultured Planctomycetia bacterium | reverse complement strand
TTCAAGTTCAGGGCCTAAATAATAATGATCAAAACCCATTTTATTAGCCCGTTCCAATTCTCTTTTTAAAACATAGCGCGGGTCACCTACATAGGATGTTCTATCGGGATTTAATACATTACATATCATTCTGGCAACAGCTTTCTCTGCCGGCCGCCACGGAAGTACTACAAAAGTATCCGGATCAGGCATCGCAATCATGTCAGACTCTTCTATATCCTGATAACCTGTAATAGAAGAACCGTCAAAACCCATGCCTTTTTCAAGAGCAGTTTCAAATTCCTTGTCTGTAATTGCAAAACTTTTTACCTGCCCCAAAATGTCTGTAAACCACAGCCGTATAAACTTCACATCATGCTCCTTTGCTAATTTTAAAACCTCCTGTTTTGTTCTCTTCGTCATTTTGAACCTCCTTTTTTAATTTTTATTTCCAAATAAAAAAGCGTTTTAAATAGCCCGATTTAAAACGCCTTTGTTCTAATGTTTTTTGCACAAGCTTTGTGCTTTTCTGCTTAAATCTTCAGCATTTCTACTATATATAAGTAAAAATCAGTGTATTTTGGTAACCTGATTTTACTTTTTTATCCGATTGCATTATTCCCTTGTTCTCCCGTCCTGATTCTTATACACTCCGGCAAATCTAATATAAATATCTTACCATCCCCTATTTTGCCTGTTTTCGCGCCTTTGATAATAGCATCAACGGTTGGTTGGACAAAATCTTCATTTACTGCTATCTCAAGTTTAATTTTTTTAAGTAGGTTTACATTATGGATAACACCCCTATAAGTTTCAGTGTAGCCTTTTTGTTGGCCGCAGCCCAATGCATTTGTTACTGTCATCTTATATACTTTTGCTTCATAAAGTGCTTTCTTTACATCAGGTAATTTATGTGGTTGTATCATTGCTATTATAATCTTCATCTATACCCTCCTTTTTTATTCTGTAGTAAATATCTGAAATCCAGCATAAGACTCCATACCGTGTTCAGTAATATCCAATCCCTTTAACTGATCTTCATCAGTTACTCTAATACCAATAGTCTTTTTAATAATGTAGAAAAGAATTAAAGCCGTTCCAAATACCCATAAAAACACTGAAATAGCACCTATTAACTGGATAAGAAACTGCGATAATCCTCCTCCGAAGAAAAGACCATTAACTGCACCTACACCACTTGATTCGCCATATGAACTCTGGGCAAAAAGACCTGCAGAAAGTGTTCCCCAAACACCACACACACCATGCACTGATATTGCACCTACAGGGTCATCTACATGAAGAACTTTGTCGATAAATTCAACACTTAATACCACTAAAATACCAGCTACCATACCAATAATAATAGCACTGAGAGGAGAAACAGAAGCGCAAGGTGCAGTAATAGCTACCAATCCTGCCAAAGCACCGTTTAGAGCCATGCTGGTGTCAGGCTTCCCAAATCTAACCCAAGCAGTGAACATAGCTAAGACAGCTCCTGCTGCTGCTGCTAAATTGGTAGTCACTGCAATGGTTGCAATACTTAAATTTGTGCCTGAGGTAGTGCTCCCAGCATTGAAACCAAACCATCCAAACCAGAGAATAAATACACCTAAAGCTGCCAAAGGAATATTATGTCCGGGGATAGCATTAGAACTGCCGTCTTTATTATATTTACCTAATCTCGGACCAAGCATTATTGCTCCAGCCAATGCCGCCCAACCGCCAACCGAATGGACTACAGTTGAACCGGCAAAATCTATCATACCTTTACTCCCAAGCCATCCACCGCCCCATATCCAGTGGCCTACTACAGGATAAATCAAAGCGCAGACGAAAAATGAATAGAACAGATATGCCGGGAACTTTGTCCTTTCAGCCATTGCTCCGGAAACAATAGTTGCAGCAGTTGCAGCGAAAACTACTTGAAACATCCAAAAAGCAAACTGCCATAAACCCTCAGCAGTTGCAGGATCAGCGCTGCTTAGGAAAAACCCGCTGGTACCGAAAAAACCTGCTTTATCTGCACCAAACATTATTCCAAATCCTATTAACCAAAAAGCAACCGAACCAATAGAAAAATCCATAAGATTTTTCATCATAATATTGGCTGCATTCTTAGCTCTGGTGAAACCAGCCTCAACCATAGCAAAACCTGCTTGCATAAAAAATACCAAAAATGCTGCCACTAAAGTCCAAACTGTATCAATGGCAACAGCATTTGATTCAGCAGTAAATTCCTCTGCATAAGAACTTACAGAAAAAATACCTGCTAATGGTATCAGTGCAAGTAGAATAAATGCCGCTTTTGGATTAAGCAATTTTTTAATCATAGTTAACCTCTTTCTTATTTGCATTTCAAAATATATAGCTTATATCCATCCCAGTCCAAATTTCATCCTCACCACTGTTAATTTCATCCTCGTAGTTTATTGTGTAATTAATACTTGGTGTGACACTAAAGCTTTTAAAAGCATACGAGGTTGAGAGACCTATTTCTGTTGCATAGAATGAAGACGGCTTTAAACCCGCAACACCATCATTCCCCCAATTTGTAATCCCAACGGCAAGACTCTGACCATCTTGAAATATTACTACCTTAGGTAATAGCAATTCTGTATCAAAACCCCAGGAATAATACCACCCTTCTTCAGGCCCGCTAGACGTAACTTCATAATCATACCCTGCAAATACCGTAAAAGAAACATCAAGAGGTAAAGACGGGATTTTATTCAACGTAATAGCTGCCCATGGCTCCTGAACATCTGATTTATCATTTGCTTTGGGATAATCAAAGTAAGTATATCCAAGGGAAATATCTAACATATCCGCTATTGTACGTGCAAAAGTTAAAGTATAATCCAGTTCTGTTACAGTCTCATGCCCTTCATGAAGAGGAAATGCTCCCCAAATATTTAGAGATAAATCGCTGTCAAATATAAACTCTGGAATTGAAATATCAACACTTGGCTGATAAGCTGCATCGTTATCCGAATATACATCATGCCCTCTCCAGATGTAACGAGAAACAAAAGTATTGCTTAAAGTAACCTCAATATCTTTTTCCCCAACTTCAAATGCAGGAATTTCTGCAGCAAGAGTTGCAAAAATTAATAAAACTATTCCCAAAACCAACACCAACTTCTTCTTCATCCTGCAGCCTCCTTTTTTATCATTTTTAGTCCTCTTAAAAACAAAAAAGACGTTCTTTCCGAAAACGTCTTTGGATTTGCACCACAGTGTGTTTTAATCTTGCTTCTACACACTAAAGTAAAAAATACTTACTTTTGGTAACCTCTATTATTCCATTTTTCTATTATATTCTTTTTGTTCTTTAGAATCATGACATGTGAAACCCCAATTTCTTTTGCTATTTCACGTACTGTATATCCTTCCAGCAAATAAGCCAATACAGATTTTTCTCTTCCGGTTAAACCTATATTCTTTATTTCATCAACTGTAAGATCTCTTTCTGTTTTTGACCTGAGATTTTCTTTTTTATCTTCCAGAATATCACCCAATGTCTGACCGCCGGGAGATATAAGTTTATCTAAACTTGTGAGTATTACCTTCGGCCTTCCTTTTCTTAAAAAATTCTGGATATGGAATTCACATGCCTTAATCACATAAGCCTCATTTATACCTATTGGAAGTCCATTTTTGTAATGCTGCCACAAATAAAGACACATCTCCTGATAAAGATCTTCCTCATTATAAAAACCGTAAAGTAAGTGTTTACGTGCAATATACTTAAGCGTGGGCGTTATTTTTTCTAATAATATTTTAAAATCCATTTTTTACCACCTTTTCAAAAAATAAAAGGGTGTTGTATGTCATATTCGTTGACATACAACACCCTTCTTTGGACTTTTTTAAAGCTATGTATAAACAAAAAAAAGACGTTCTTTCCGAACGCCCCCTTGCTTTTTTAAAACACTAACTTTGTGTCCTACTTCTAGAGTAAATGTACCACAATATGTTTCAGATGTCAAATATGTGTTCTGGCTGAGACACATTTCGTTATCTTGAATTTAATATTTTGCTACATTAAACTCAAAAAAACCCCTAGAATATATATAAATACTCTAAGGGTATAATTTACTGCTTTAATTGTCTAAACAATGCCCTGCGCCAGCATAGCACGGGCAACTTTCAAAAAGCCTGCAATATTAGCACCGTTAACAAGATTCCCTGGTGTGCCGTATTCCTCTGCTGATTGGTTTGCAGAATTATATATATTTATCATTATCTGGTGCAATTTTTTATCAACTTCTTCAAAGCTCCAAGCCAATCTTTGAGAATCCTGCGCCATTTCAAGGCCTGATGTCGCAACTCCTCCGGCATTGGCGGCTTTACCAGGTCCAAACAATACCTTATTTTCCAAAAACACATCTACTGCTTCAGGAGTACATGGCATATTTGCACCTTCTGCAACTGTGATACAACCATTTTCAACCAGTGCTTCAGCAGACTTTTTATCCAGTTCATTCTGCGTTGCACAAGGAAGAGCTATATCGCATTGTATATTCCATATCCCAGAACTGCCTTCAGTAAATTGAGCTGATTTATGCTCTTTTACATATTCTTTGATTCTTTTACGCTCTACCTCCTTAAGCTGTTTGATGGTATCAAGATTAATTCCATTCTTGTCATAAACAAATCCGCCGGAATCAGACATTGCAACAACCTTCCCGCCAAACTGCGTTGCCTTTTCATGAGCATAAATTGCAACATTGCCAGAACCTGATACAACAACAGTCTTACTATCAAATGAATCTTTCTTACTCTTTAACATTTCTTCGCAAAAATATACACAGCCGTATCCTGTAGCTTCAGTTCTTGCGAGAGAACCTCCGAAATCAAGACCTTTACCGGTTAAAACACCGCTAAAAAGCCCCGTGAGTTTCTTCCATTGACCAAACAAGTATCCTATCTCCCTGCCTCCAACTCCAATATCACCTGCCGGAACATCGATATCAGCACCGATATAGCGGTAAAGTTCATTCATAAAACTCTGGCAGAAACGCATAACTTCAGAGTAAGATTTTCCTTTAGGGTCAAAATCAGAACCACCTTTAGCGCCGCCCATCATAAGTCCTGTCAAAGAATTCTTAAGTATTTGTTCAAAACCTAAGAATTTAATAATCCCGATGTAGACTGAAGGATGAAATCTTATTCCACCTTTATAGGGACCAAGTGCTGAGTTAAACTGAATTCTAAAACCTCGATTTACATGTATCTTGCCATTATCGTCCTGCCAGGGGACTCTGAAAATCACTTGACGTTCCGGCTCAACCATTCTTTCTAAAAGAGCTGCCTCTTCAAACTCATGATGTTTATTAATGACCATTCTAATTGATTCTAAAACTTCGGTAACTGCCTGGTGAAACTCCACCTCTTGAGGATTACGTCTTTTTACCGTCTCAAGAACCTTTTCAATATAATCTGCTGCCATTTTACCCTCCTTTTTGTTTTGTTATTTTTTTAAAAGATAATTAACTATTGAAACAGCGGCCTTTTTAGCCATACCCATTGCTTCAATAACTGTACCTTCCCCGCCTACTATATCTCCCCCTGCAAAAACACCCGGGATAGATGTCTGCATGCTTCCCCTATCTATAATAATATCTCCATATTTGTCTATCTTTAAATCAGGCGTAACATCTGTCAGAACCTTATTGGCATTCAAACCTATAGCCACTATTGCTAAATCACAACCAATTTCAAAATCACTCCCGGGAATTACTACAGGTCTTCTCCGCCCTGATGCATCCGGCTCGCCAAGTTCACATTCAAGACATTTAATTTTTTTCACATAACCATTATCATCACCAACAAACTCAACAGGCTGAACTAATAATTTAAAAGCTATCCCCTCCTCCTTGGCATGTTCTATCTCAAGACGCCGGGCAGGCATTTCAATTTCAGTACGCCTGTAGAGAATTGTGGTGTTCAATTTGATATTATTTAATTTCTGAAGCCTTAATGCCGCGCGCACAGCGTCAATGGCAACATTACCTCCTCCAATCACAATAGCATGTTTTCCTATATTAACAGGGGTGTGAAATTCAGGGAACTTATACGCATTCATTAAATTGATTCTTGTTAAAAACTCATTTGCCGAGTATATATTGCACAAATTTTCCCCTGCAATTTTTAAAAAAGAAGGTACACCTGCACCTAATCCTAAAAATACGGCTGAGAAGCCTTCTTTAAAAATCTCACTAATTGTTTTAGTTCTGCCGATGATATAGTTCGGAATGAAATCCACACCCATTTTTTTAAGCTCATTGATTTCATGATCCAATATGTCACGCGGCAGCCTGAAAGACGGTATGCCATACTGTAAAACCCCGCCCATCTTGTGGAGCGTTTCGAAAATCACAACTTTCACACCTACTCTGGCTAATTCCCCTGCACAACACAGGCCAGCCGGACCTGAACCGATAACCGCTGCTTTAAACTTTGAAAGCTCTTTGTCAGGAGTTAAAGAAGAACCTAAACTGTTTTTTATTCCATAATCGCCGATGAATCTTTCCAAAAAATGAATATTTATTGCATTATCTAAAGCAAAGGATGAATCTTTTTTCGTTAAAACACATGCCTTTCTGCACTGATATTCTGCAGGGCAAACCCTGCCGCAAATTGAGGGAAAATTGTTCTTCTGGCGAATAGTAAAATAAGCACCCTCGTAATCTTTTTGAGTAATCTGATAAATAAACTTTTTGATATTTATTTCGACAGGACAACCGGAAATGCAGGCTGGATTCTTGCATTGAAGGCATCTCGCTGCCTCAGCAAGAGCATCCTCTTCTGTGTAACCTAAAATAACCTCATTAAAACCATTAAGGCGCTTTGATAAATCCAGTTCTTTTACCTTTACCGCTTCTTTCATGTTTATAGCTTATTCAGCTTGCAGATGTGATTCTCTTTATCGACATAAACTTTATTTCTTTTCTCTAATTCATTCCAGTTAACTAAATGAGCATCAAAATCAGGACCATCAATACAGGCAAATTTTACTTTACCTCCTACGCTGACACGGCAGCAGCCGCACATTCCTGTTGCATCAACCATCAGAGAATTTAAAGATACTATCGTTTTTAAATTAAAATCTTTTGTAACTAATGCAGCTTTTTTCATCATAGGAATCGGACCTACCGCATAAACAAGGGTGAAGGGTTCAGGGTCGGGAGGTAAAGCTAACAAATTTTTTAAAACATCTGTTGTAAATCCCTTCTCTCCGTACGAACCGTCATCAGTTACAATATACAATTTATCTGAATTTTTTTTTAGCTCATGCTCTAAAATCAAAAGGTTTTTATTGCGGGCCCCAATTACAGTTGTTACATTGCTGCCGGTTTCTTTAAGTGCTTTTGCGACAGGATATATTTCGGCAATGCCAACACCGCCGCCAACAAGTATTACCCGCCCATAATTCTTAATTTCTGTCGCATGGCCTAAAGGACCGGCTAAAGCATATAAAAAATCCCCTTTTCCAAGTTTCCCCAAAAGTTTTGTCGTTAACCCAACCTCCTGAAATATTAAAGTAATAGAACCAACCTCTAAATTTTTATCCACAATAGTAAGAGGAATGCGCTCCCCTTCCTCTTTTGCCATTACAACAACAAACTGGCCTGCTTTAACCTTTCCGGCAATATCGGGAGAATAAATATTCAGCTTGGTAATTACCATATTTCCCTCATCACAAAGAGTAATTTTATCAAGTATTTTCATATCTCTATTTTACTTTAAACTCTCTTATTTTTCCTACAAGAAAATCGCCTTCGGTAATGACTTTTGGCGATTTTCAGTGGTTAGACCATTCCTTAAAGAATAGGAATGTCTATCCTTTAGGATTAGACCATTCCTTCAAAGGATAGAAATGTCTATCCTTTAGGATTAGAAAAGTATTCTATGCTTTTCTATACCATAACAAAAAGGGCGTCTACTTTTTATAGCAGACACCCTTGTCTATTAAACAATAGAAATTATACCAAATATGATTTTATTGTCAATATCTTTTCAAATAGATAATACTTTAAAAGAACTATTCTCTTTTCTCTGGAAAAATAAACTCTGTAAGTATTTGCATTTATCATTGTGGAATAAAAAATTGATTGTTAAAATAGACGTTATGAAGAAACTTAAAAACATCTCTTCCAAATTAAATGTCATAAAAGAACTATTCTCTTTTCTCTGGAAAAATAAGCTCTGGTGGATGATGCCTATAATCATTATCTTCATCCTTTTGGGGCTGTTTATCTGGCTGGCACAATCATCAGCGGTAGTGCCCTTTATATACGCCCTGTTTTAGATGAGCAAATTTCTTAAGAAGCTAAAACAATTCGGGCAAAAAGCAGTTTCTTTTATAATAAATATTGTTCTTATTATATTTTACTTCCTGTTAATCAGCCCATTTGCAATATTTATAAAATTGTTCAGGGATTACTTAGAAATAAAAACTGCACCCTCATGGAAGAAACACGCCAAAATTTCAAATATCGGTGAATTTTTACACAATCAATAATGTATATACTGGGTGTAAGTTGTTATTATCATGATTCAGCCGCAGTTCTTTTGAAAGACGGCAAGCTGATTGCTGCTGCAGAAGAAGAAAGATTTTCCCGTATAAAACATGACTACGGTTTTCCCTGTAACGCTATTAAATTCTGTCTAGAGCAAGTGAATATAACCGCAGAAGATTTGGATTTTGTAGTCTTCCATGAAAAACCGTTTTTAAAATTTGAACGGATTATTAAAACAATACTTGTTACATTTCCAAAATCCTGCAATCTCTTTAAGGATGTAGCAATTACATGGCTTAAGAGCAAACTCTGGATAAAATCGACCATCGCTCAATTTTTAGATATTCCGGAAAGTAAAATATTATTTTCCCAGCATCATTTATCCCACAGTGCAAGCACTTTTTTCTCCTCGCCATTTGATAAAGCCGCTGTATTAACAGTTGATGGCGCCGGCGAATGGGCAACGACTGTATTAGGCAAGGCTGAAGAAAATAAAATCACTTTATTAGAAGAAATCAGATTCCCCCATTCTTTAGGTCTTTTATATTCAGTTTTCACTGCATTTCTGGGGTTTAAAGTCAATAACGGAGAATACAAAGTCATGGGAATGAGTGCTTACGGCACGCCTAAATACGTTGACAAAGTTTATCAGATTATAAAAGTAAATGGCGACGGAAGTTTTAAGCTGAATATGAGATATTTCTCTTATCACTATTCAACAAAACATAGTTTTAATAAAAATTTCATAAAATTATTCGGCCAGCCCAGAATACCAAACAGCAGTTTTTATACAGCCAAAACCGAATCTGTAAGTAATGAAGCACTCAAAAAAAACGTTTATTATGCAGATATTGCGGCCAGCATACAAAAAGTCACAGAAGATATCCTCATCAAGATAGCTAATTATCTTTATGCTAAAACAAAACTGAAGAAGCTCTGTCTCTCCGGCGGAGTTGCTCTTAATTGTGTTGCAAACTACAAAATTTTAAAACAGACTCCATTTGAAGAGATATACATCCAGCCGGCAAGCGGTGATGCAGGATGTGCACTGGGAGCAGCTTTGTATGTTTGGCACTGCCTGCTAAATAATAAAAGGAAATTTATTTTCTCTCATGCTTACTGGGGCAAAGATTATTCCGGCGAACAAACAGAAACATTTCTAAAGAAAGAAAATATAAATTTTAAACATTTTGGAGATGAAAACCAACTTATTGATTACATAACAGATGCAATAATAAATCAAAAAATCATAGGTTGGTTTCAGGGAAGATTCGAATGGGGGCCCAGAGCACTGGGTAACCGCTCGATATTGGCTGACCCCAGAAATCCAGAGATGAAAGATATATTGAATTCAAAAATAAAATTCCGGGAGCCCTTCCGCCCTTTTGCCCCTTCTGTTTTAGCTGAATATGCAGGTGATTTTTTTGATATAGAAAATATAGACCTGCAATATCCTTTAAAGTTCATGCTCTATACCGTCCCCGTTAAAAGAAAGGATTTAATCCCAGCTGTAACTCACGTTAACCAAATGAGCCGCATACAGATAGTTAACAAAGAAGATAATCTTCTATATTATGCATTGATTGAAAAATTCCATCAAAAAACAGGTATTCCTTTGTTGATAAATACTTCTTTCAACTTAAAAGGAGAGCCTATCGTAAATACACCTCAAGATGCTTATGAAACATTTTTAAACAGTGGATTAGATATACTGGTGCTTGGCAATAAGGTAATAGAGAAATAAAACATATGAATACGAAGAAATTTTTAGGTATGCTTCTGTACCTATAGAAATTAATTGCTTTTATTTTAGAAAACTAACAGACTTCCAGAGAAAAGTTTAAAGCTGCGGCAGAATGAGTGATGCAGCCAAGCGAAATTCTATTGACACCTAATTTCATTATTTCATCCAGTTGTTTGAATGATATATTACCCGATATCTCAATCTCAAATTCTCTTTTCTTATACATTTTCAATGCCTGCCTGATATCTTCAAAAGACCAGTTATCAAACATTACAACATCCGGCTTTACTTTGACAGCCTGTATCCACTCACCCATATTATGAATTTCAAGAACCATTTCTTTATCCGGGTACTTCTTCCTTAAAATATCAACCATCTGTATTATATAATTATCTTTTTTATATTTTTTCCGAAAAACACTTATATGATTATCCTTTATCATCAAAACATTCAATAAATCCATCCTGTGATTATAACCCCCTCCTGTTCTAACAGCATATTTCTCCAGTTTTCTCATTAAGGGAGTGGTTTTCCTGGTATCGTAAATTTTAATTTTATTGCAGGCGACAAAGTTTACAAATTTTTCCGTAAAAGCTGCAATTCCTGATAAATGAGAAAGGATATTAATCGCAGCACGTTCTGCTCCCAGAATTACCTTTGCTTTACCTTCTAAGACAGCAATCTCTTCCCCTTTTCTAAAATGCATACCGTCTTTAAAATTACTAATCCACTTTATTTCACCCAGAGATTTGAAAACCTCTTTAGCAATATCGATTCCGCAAAGCATGCCTTCCTGACAGGCATATATTACGGCTTTTACTTTTAAGCCGCTAATTTCTAAACCTGAGGTTGTAATATCCTGCTCTGCTTTATCTTCTTTAAGGGCTTCTTTAATATACGACTTCAGAGAATTAGTAATATTCATAGATTATTTATTATACCTGTCATATCTTCAATTTGAGATTTGAGTTTCCCTTCCTTTTGTCTTACTTTTAAAACAACATTCTCATTGGCTTTATTAACAAAATCTTTGTTATTCAGCTTTTTCTGCACTATTTCCAATTCTGTTAACATTTCCTCCTGTTTCTTCTCTAACCTTATCTTTTCTTTCTCTAAATCAATAACTCCTTCAAGTAAAAGGTATATATTCACACCGCCTGCTATGCCAAATGCGGAATTATTCGGCCTTTCTATTTCTTCTTCGGCAGTATCTAGTTTAGAAATATTTGCTAAAGGCGCAAGATATAAAATCTTCTCTCTAATAATATTTAACAATTCCGCCTTTTTTGAAGAAAGTATAACTTCCAGTTTTTTGGATACAGGAACATTCAATTCAGACCTTATATTACGTATAGTTTGAATGATTTCTACAATATCGTCCATTGTACTCTCGCTTTTTGTATCTTTATAGATTTTCGGAATCTGCGGCCAAAAAGCAATCATTAAACTTTCTGCATCTTTAAATTTTAAACCCATAGCTTTATATGCATTTGATAAATAAGGTTTTATCCTCTGCCAGATATCTTCCGTGATAAACGGCATAAACGGATGCAAAAGGCGCAGAAGGTTATCCAGCATAAAAATAAGCATTACAGAAGCTGAATTTTTAATATTTTTATCCTGAGAATAAAGGTCTTTTTTCTTTAATTCAATATACCAATCGCAGAATTTATGCCAGAAAAATTCATAAATTAAATTTGCAGCTTCATTGAAATTGTAATCTTCTAATGCTTTATTGACTTTTAAAACTAACCCCTGCAAACTGCTGAGAATCCAGCTGTCAAAAACAGAATGGCTTTCTATTTTAAAATCTCCCTCTGAATCATCCAGATTGGAGATTAAGAACCGCGCCGCATTCCATATTTTGTTGGTAAAATTGCGCCCGAAAATGAATTTATCTTTTGAGAGAAAAGCATCTTGGCCGATTGAGGTAATTGAAATCAGACTGAAACGCAAGGCATCTGCCCCATACTCATCTATAATTCCCAGAGGATCAATTGCGTTTCCCAGGGATTTAGACATTTTTCTGCCTTTATCATCCCGCACTGTGCCATGGATATAAACATCACGGAAAGGAATCTCATTCACAAACTCAAGCCCAGCCATAATCATACGGGCTACCCAGAAAAACAGTATTTCCTGAGCTGTAACTAATGTTGATGTCGGATAAAAATAATCCAAGTCACTGATATCTTGAATCTTACCTTCCTGCTCCTTGCCCCTGACAATATTCGGCCAGCCCATTGTTGAAAAAGGCCAGAGCCAGGAAGAAAACCAGGTATCTAAAACATCTTCATCCTGAACGAAATCTTTACCTCCGCAATCAGGGCATGATAGGGGTTTTTCTTTAGCAGCAAATACACCCTTTAGTTTATTTATATCCTGAGGCTCAAAATTATCTTCCTTATCACCTGCCCAGCAATTTTTACAGTAATAAACAGGCATTCTATGCCCCCACCATATCTGGCGTGATATGCACCAATCGCGTATATTTTCCATCCAGTGCAGATATACTTTTTCCCACCGAGACGGGAAAAATTTAATCTTTCCATCTTTAACAACTTCGATGGCACGCCCGGCAAGCGGCTTCATCTTTACAAACCACTGCCAGGAGATATAAGGTTCTATAACCGTATGGCAGCGGTAACAATGGCCTACAGAATTAATATAAGGTTCAATCT
This sequence comes from uncultured Planctomycetia bacterium, assembly GCA_964562345.1. Lineage (GTDB taxonomy): Bacteria > Omnitrophota > Gorgyraeia > Kaelpiales > Kaelpiaceae > Saelkia. The sequence goes on along the minus strand of CAZLTA010000007.1, from coordinate 3,629 downwards.
TCTCAACTAAATCCTGTTTTTCTAATTCCTTTATTATCTCTTTGCGGGCCTTAAATCTATCCATACCTTCGTATTGATAAGCATTGGCATTCATCTTTCCTGCGTCATCCATAATTACAATAGGCTTTAAATTATGTCTCAGCGCAATCTCAAAATCAGCCGCATCATGGGCAGGTGTAATTTTAACGGCTCCGGTCCCGAATTCAAGGTCAACGACTTCATCACGCACTATTTCAAGCTCTCTGTTAACAATAGGAAGCCGGATTTTTTTCCCTTTAAGAAATTCATATCTTTCATCCTTAGGATGCACAGCAACCGCAACGTCGCCAAGCATCGTTTCAGGCCGGGTTGTTGCAACGGTTACAAATTTACCTTCGCCATCTATGAGAGGGTATTTTAAGTAATATAGAAATCCATCCTGCTCCTGATACTCTACTTCCTCATCTGAAAGTGCAGTCCTGCACCTGGGGCACCAGTTTATAATATAGTTACCCCTGTATATAAGCCCTTTTTTGTAAAGATTTATAAATGCCTCCAGCACCGCCTCGCTCAACCCTTCATCCATGGTAAAACGTTCCCTAGTCCAATCACAGGAGGCACCAAGTTTGCGTAATTGTTTTACAATCGTAGAACCATATTCATCACGCCACTTCCAGACTTTCTTTATAAAACTTTCTCTTCCCAAATCATAGCGGGTTAAACCTTCCTTGGCAATTTCCCGCTCGACAACATTCTGAGTCGCAATCCCGGCATGATCTGTTCCCGGAATCCATAAAGAGCAATCGCCCTGCATACGCCTCCAGCGGATCAAAATATCCTGAATCGTATTATTAAGAGCATGGCCCATATGTAAAATACCGGTAACATTGGGAGGAGGGATAACAATGCAGAAAGGAGTTTTATTAATATCAGGCTCCACATGGAAAAAACCGCTTTCTTCCCAATAATTATACCATTTCTGTTCTGTTGTTTTCGGCTGATAACGAGATTCCATGCGGATTAGACTCTTCCCTTCTTATGCTCTTTCATCAACTTATATTCAAAACCATCTACCAATGCCTGCCAGCTCGCCTCGATAATATTCTCAGACACACCGATTGTGTTCCAACTTCCTTCTTTATCCTGAGATTGAATCAAAACTCTAACTTTTGCTGCTGTCCCATCTTTTTCATCCAAAACCCTGACCTTGAAATCTGAAAGCCTCATCTCAGAAAGTACCGGATAAAATTTGTATAAAGCTTTCCTTAAAGCAGTGTCCAGGGCATTAACAGGGCCATCCCCTTCGGCTACAGTATATTCTGATTTATTCCTTACTTTAAGCCTGACAGTAGCTTCAGAAACAATCTCGCCATCTTTCTCTTTCTCTACAATAATTCTGAAACCTTCCAGGGTAAAAAACTTTTTACATTTCTTCAGTTGTTTGTTTAACAAAAGTTCAAATGAACCTTTTGCGGCTTCAAAATGATAACCTTTTTGTTCCAGGCTTTGCAACAATTTATGCAGTTTTTTAGTTACATTTTTATCTTTTTGTAATTCGTGCCCATATTCCTTCGCTTTTATAACCAGGCTGGATTTACCGGAAAGTTCGGATATTAAAAGTTCCCTCTTATTACCGACCGATTCCGGCACAATATGTTCATATGTTTCGGGAGATTTCATAACCGCATTAATATGAACTCCCCCCTTATGCGTAAAAGCACTCCCTCCCACATAAGGCTGGTTGTTAACCTGCCTCATATTTGAAATCTCGGATACAAAATGAGAAACTTTACTAAGGTATTTTAAATTTCCGGAGGATATACAGTTAAATCCGAGTTTCAATTTAATATTAGGGATAATGACACAAAGGTCTGCATTACCGCAGCGTTCCCCATAACCGTTAATTGTTCCCTGAACATGGCTACAGCCTTCTTCAACTGCCATAATAGAATTAGCAGCCGCCATACCGGTATCATTGTGCGCATGAATTCCCAAACCAACAGCTGCTTCTTTTTTAACATCTGAAACTATATCTTTGACCCATCCAGAAAGCATACCGCCATTGGTATCGCAAAGAACAATCAAATCCGCCCCGGCATCAGATGCAGCCTTAAGCGTTTTAAGAGCATATTCTTTATTCGCCCTGTAGCCGTCAAAGAAATGTTCAGCATCAAAAAATACATAACGCCCTTTTTTCTTTAAATAGAAAACAGAATCATAAATCATATCCAAATTTTCCTGCAGAGGTATTTTAAAAACTTTATCGACATGTAAATCCCAGCTTTTGCCGAAAATGGTGATATACTCAGTTCCTGATTTCAATAATGCCTTTAAATTGCTGTCAGAAGACGGCTTTATTCCCTTCCGCCGCGTAGAACCAAAGGCAACTACTCTGGAATTTTTAAGCTTTATATTCCTGACAGCATTAAAGTACTCCATGTCCTTGGGGTTAGAACCTGGCCAGCCTCCTTCAATAAAATGTATGCCCAGTTCATCTAATTTCTCTGTAATTACAAGTTTATCTTTGACAGAGAAAGAAATTCCCATAGTCTGAGCTCCATCCCGTAAAGTTGTATCGTAAAGTTCAATCTGTCTTTTTTTCATAAAAACTCACCTCTTTAATTTATGTAATTCAAACACCCTATGCAAAATCTTTACAGCTTTGTCTGCAGAATGGACTCTGATTACACACGATATTTTTATTTCTGAAGTAGATATCATCTCAATATTTATTTTGTTATCCGCCAGTGCCCCAAACATTTTGGCCGCAATACCGGCATGAGATTTCATTCCAACACCCACAACAGATATTTTAGCAATCTTATCATCTGTAACAACTTTAGATGCTTTAACTTTTTTAACTATTTTTTTCGAGACTTCAACAGTTTTTACCAAATCAGGTTTGGGAACCGTAAACGAAACATCCGTATATTTTTTACGGGATATATTCTGGACAATCATATCAACATTTATATTTTCGGACGATATTTGTGAAAAAATCAATGCTGCGATACCAGGTTTATCCGGAACATCACAAATTGTCACTTTAGCCTCGTTTTTATCCACTGCCACCCCTGTAACATATATATCTTCCATAAATTTTACCTCCTCCATAATAATTGTACCTTCTTTTTTGGTAAAACTTGACCTAACATGAATTTTAACGTCATTTTTCTTTGCAAATTCAATAGAACGCGCCTGCATTACCTGAGCACCTGATGAAGCAAGTTCCAGCATTTCATCATAACAAATTCGGGAAATTTTTTTTGCATTTCTAACAATCCTCGGGTCCGCAGTGTAAACACCTTCTACATCTGTATATATCTCACAAATATCAGCATCCACACTTTTTGCCAGAGCTGCAGCAGTCAGATCACTGCCGCCTCTGCCTAAAGTTGTAACTTCCATATCTAAATTTACACCCTGAAATCCAGCTACAATTACAATCTTCCCTTTATTTAACGCCTCCTTAATCCTTTCAGAATTGATTTTAACAATCCTGGCCTTTGTAAAAACACCATCTGTTATAATTCCAACCTGAAATCCTGCAAACGAAATGGCATCAAACCCCAGTTCATGAACCGCCATTGCAAGCAGTGCAGATGATACCTGCTCCCCTGTCGAAATCAACATATCCAATTCTCTATCAT
>CAZLTA010000006.1:0-16703 GCA_964562345.1 uncultured Planctomycetia bacterium | reverse complement strand
CGCCGGGATGGAATGTTAACTCTGCAGGAAGATGGGATAAAAAAAGCTTTAGACGGCGTAACTTCTCTTGAAGAAATATTGAGAGTAACTCAAACTGTGGAAATATAACAATGCATTTGTACTTGTTATAACATAAATGTACATTATTACGAGAGAATAATATTTTATGGCTGTATTTAAATATGAAAAGCTGGATAGACTGGGAAATGTTAAAAAAGGTACTGTTTCGGCAGTAAGTTACGACCACGCTGCTAAGAAAATAGTAGCCATGGGCGGGGAATTAGTCAAGTTAGATGAAGATAAAGGCGGATTTTGGGACAAAATTGCTAGAGTTAAAAAAAGAGATATTATTGTATTTACTCACGGTTTAGTTACTCTTCAAAAAGCAGGAGTTCCTCTCCTTTTAAGTCTGAATTCATTAGTGGATTTAACCGCGAATAAAAAGATGAAGAGAATCGAGCAGGATATCATTATGGCAGTAGATAGCGGAGATAGTTTTTCAAATGCTTTGTCTCGTTTTCCTGAAATGTTTGGAGGGATGTATATTGCTATGGTTAAAGTCGCAGAAGCGACCGGTAAATTGGATGAGATTTTGGAAAAATTGCATACAACTATGGAAAAAGAAGAAGATTTGAAATCGCAATTTAAAAGTGCACTGGCGTATCCTTGTGTAGTATCCATAGCTACTTTAGGAATTATCTTTTTTATTTTGACTTTTATTGTCCCTAAATTTGTAGAAGTATTTCAGGGTATGGGTGTTAAGATGCCGTTTCTAACACAGGTATTGATAGATTTCAGCGGTTTTATAAAGACTAAAGGGATATTGATTGTTCCTGTTTTAGCTGTTATCTCCCTCGTATTTAAAAAAATAGCCAAAATTGGCAGGGTAAAATTCTTTTTTGATAGTTTTAAATTAAAGATTCCTGTTGCAGGTAAACTATTTCGGGAAATGATTCTTTCTCATTTTGCTCATAGTTTGTACATTTTATTGGAAAGCGGCATTTCTATAATTGAATCTTTGGGATTGGTCGGTAATACTTTAGGAAATGAAGTATTGGCCCGGGATGTAAAACAGATGTCCGAATATGTTTCAAATGGGAATTCAATTACAGAATTCATTAAATTGAAAAGAATGTTCCCTTCTCTGGTAATTCAGATGATTTCCGTAGGAGAAGAATCAGGGGCTCTTAGTAATATGCTGAAGGAAATATCCGATTTCTATGACAATGAAATACAGCGGAGTTTAAAAACTTTGCTTAGTATGTTAGAGCCGTTGATGATAGTAGTAGTAGGATTAATGATAGGAGGAATATTGATTACATTGATGATGCCTCTTTTCGGCATGTTGAGCGGTTTTAGTGTGCAGTAACAAAAATTTTTAGGGATAGAAAGATAAAAATATGCGTAAGCAGGAGTTAAATATCGGATTGGATATAGGGAGTATTTCACTCAAGGCAGTTATGCTTGAGAGAATATTTGGTAAAATTCACTTAAAACAATTGCTGATTGCTGAGGATTTCGCAGGCATAGACAAAGAGGATTTTTCCCGTGGTTCTTTTATCACCAGGTCTTTGAGAGAGAATTTTTCTTTCCCTTCGGGCAGTAAAGCCGCGGTGAGTTTGTCTTTGGCCGGCTCCGATATCAGATTGAAATCTGTTTCTCAAATACTTACTTCGGATAAGATAGATAGGTCTTTTGACCATGCCGTTTGGTCCAGGCCGGATATTGTCGAAGATGTTCCTTTTGTAAAGTCAGTAGTTGATTATTGGGTCATTGACGATTCTTTTAAAAGAGGGAGTTCGGTAAAGATGATTACTGTATGTGCAGATGAACAATTTGTTAAAAGAATTATGACCTCTCTACAGGATATAGGATATAAATATTCAACAATAGAAATAGATCATACTGCTATCTTTAGGAGTATACGGTATAGCGGTGTTATCAAAGGGAGAGATGCGAGCTTTATGTTTCTTGATATTGGTGCAAGAGTTACCAAGCTTGGAATAGTTGAAAATGACAAACTCGTTTTTGTGAAAGATATAAGAATAGGAGCTAATGCTTTAACTGCGGCATTAGAAGATAGTTTTAATATTCCTTTAGAGGAAGCTGAGATAAAGAAGAGAAAAGCAGATTTTTTCCCTCAGGACAGGAACAATTTAAGTTTTGAAGAAGACAAATTAATATCCGCTGTTGAGCCGGTAATAAACAAATTTATTAAGGAAATAAAGTTCTATCTCCTCTCACATAAATTAGTGAAAGGGAATGAGCCCCGGAAGATGTTTCTTTCGGGCGGCGGGGCTGTATTGAAAAACTTAGACAGGGTATTAGCCGAAGCTCTTGATAAGGATGTTAAAATATTCAATCCTCTGGACAGCATAGTGGTTGAAGAAAAACTGCTGGCCGGCAGGAATATTCAGGAAATAGGCCCTTCACTTACAGTAGCTGTTGGATTGGCTTTATTGCCGTTTGAGCCGAAGACTGTTAGAAGCATCAATTTAATTCCTGTTGAATTCAGGTCAAAGAAAGGCAGTGCTTTTGTATCTAAAGGGTGGAATCCGATTATTGCGGCAGGATTTGTTTTTGTAATTCTATTTTCTGTATATCTTGGTTTGCTGGCGTATGAGTTTTCTTTAAAAGGGAGATTGTCCTCGATTGAAGAAAAGTGGAATAAAATCCAGCGTGAAACTGTTGAGATTAAAAAAATAAAGAAAGCCCAGGAAGAATTGGCAAAGAAAGAACAATTTGCAGCAAAGATAACTTTAGAACAGAAAATTATGCCTTTAGTATTAAAGATATTATCAGAGTTAATTCCGGATGGAGTATGGTTGAATGATGTTTCTATGGTTGAAAAGACTGAAGATGTTGTTATTGAAAATAAAGCTAAGCAGCAGCTTGTAATAGACCCTGATGCCCCTCCTCCGGATGATTTTACCCCGGCAGATGCAGGGGAATCTGTTGTTGAAAAAAAGGCAGCAGGATATTGACTGTTCGCGGCAAATCTTTATTCCCCGGTCTTGTGCCTCAAATTATGAAGAGATTCAAAAATCATAAGTTATTTTCAGATGTCGTTCTAAAAGATTTTCAAGAGGAGGAAATGGCTGGTAAGAAAGTTATCAGTTTTGAAATTAGTTGTAAGATTATTTACTAATTAGACTATGAAAGGTGTATTTGAAGAAATTAGAGTGAAGATTGCCCAGCTCAGTCAAAAGGATAAAAGTATATTGACGTTAGTAATAACAGTGGTCATGGTCGTTCTTTTCACCCAATATGGTTTTAAATCTAAATTAGATTCGATATCTAAGTTGAAAAGTGAAATAATGTTAAAGTCCCAAGATTTAGCCATGGCGAAAACTAAAAATGTCAGTCTTTTAGAGCTTCAAAAAGAATACAAAGAACTATCCGAAAAGATAAATAGTTTTGAAACCAAGATACCTCAGGAAACAAAAGTAGACGTGTTTATATCCAATTTGACAAAAACAGCTGCAGGTTACGGAGTAACCATTAAGTCTATTGAGGCGGGTAAGATAACTAAGGAAGGAGAATATGTCAGGTTTTCTACAGAAATAAACCTTTTAAGTCAGCCGGATAAATTGATTGAATTTTTAGATGCTTTGGCAGCAATGTCCAGGTTAATCAGTGTTAAGGAATTTAATGTTAAATCTGAAGGCAGCCTGTCAGAAAAGGTAAATGCAAGGTTAATAGTTGCAGCCTATTCTATGAAATGATATTACTTTTTTTAGCGGATATTCTATATTAAGAGTATAGATATGAGAGAAGATAAACTTAAAAAGATAATTCCGTTTATAGCAGTAGTTCTATTATTTGTCCTAATTAAATCAGGGCTATTTTCCGGAAAACGGGGAAAATTACCTGATATTCAAAATAGATATAATGTCTCCCCCCTGCAGGGGTTTATTAAAAAAGGGAATGGGGAATCTGTATCTGCCAAGGACTTGGAAGTCAATAAATTAGATTTGGAGGGTATTTCATGGCGGAAGGATATTTTTGCTCCGTCAGTAAATAAGGATGTTACGGAAAAAGATAGTGGGAAAGAGATTACCGGCAGAGACGTTAAGGACCTTCAAATTACAGGGTGGGCGCAGAAAGGCCGGGATACTATAGTTGTAATAAATGACCGTCTTCTTAGAATAGGAGATGATATAGCGGGGAAAAAGATAATTTTGATAGAGAAAAACAAAGTTGTTTTAGAGGATAAAGCAGGGGTAAACTATGTTGTTACTTATGCCCGGGAGAAGGCTGCGGAGGATGAGAGATGATAAATCAAATTAGAAGTTGTTTAAAAGGAAACGTTTTAAGAGAAGTATCAGAAATGCTGAGGCAAAAAATAATTGTGACAATTATATGGAGTAAAGTATATACTATAAAAGAAATGGTAGATTATTCAATGCGGCCTGATGTTTAAAGACTGCAGAATAAAAGGAGTTTTTGAGAGGGATTCGGAGTAAAGCTGGCTGGTATGGAGTTAGAATGAAGATAATTGCAATAGCTAATCAAAAGGGAGGATGCGGAAAAACTACTACGGCTATTAATTTAAGTGCTGTTTTAGCAAAATTTTCCTTCAGCGTTTTACTGGTTGACTTTGATCCCCAGGGGCATGCTACCCTGGGAATGGGGATTGAATCTAATGAGATACACCATACTATTTACAATGTTTTTGTTCAACCTCAGGCGGAGATAAATTCTGTAATTATTCCGGCTGTTTTAAAAAATTTGGATATTTTGCCTTCTAACATCCTGCTTTCGGGAATGGATATTGCTTTAATTGCTGAAAATGGCAGAGAGTTTATTTTAAAGGAAAAATTGTTGGGATTGAATAAAAATTATGATTTTGTGATTATAGATTGTCCGCCTTCCCTGGGCCTTCTAACGGTCAATGCGCTTACCGCCTCTGACGGGTTAGTTATTCCGGTCCAGACACATTATTTCTCTCTTGAAGGATTAAAGCAGCTTTTGGATACGGTGGATATTGTCAGAAGGCGCTTAAACCATCATTTAGAGATATACGGGATCCTGGCGACTATTTTCGACGGCCGAATTAAAATAGCCAATGATATTTTAGACGGATTAAAAGATTATTTTAAAGATATTGTTTTCAGGACGGTTATTAACTATGATGCCAGTCTTATTGAATCAACAAGTGCCGGTAAACCAATTTTGCAATATAGAAATAGTTCTATCGGCGCTAGAGATTATCATGCTTTTACTAAAGAACTGTTGGCGTTGTTGGATGTAGATACAAAAGATAAACTGCTAAATTACCTTTAAGAAGGAGTGAAGTATGGAAGACGAGGAACAAAGTAAAAATAATTTGGAAAATCCTCCTGAAAGAGAAGAGGGGCTGCAAAAACCAATTCCTGCCATATTTAAAGGGATGTCTGATATTAAAAGGAATGTGTCTTCTGGGAACAACTATAGGGAAGAAGATAAAGATTCCCAAACGGGTTTTAAAAGTGATGAAGGCAGGATATCTGAAAAATCAAAGGGAATAATAGGCAGGAAAAAGGGAATTGATATTAAAATTTTGATGAAATGCTGGCCTGTAAAGGCGGTTTTTATAGCAGCGGTTTTGTTATTTGTTTTGCAGCTGTTTTTAAAACTTAGTGAAGAAAAAAGATCTAAAAAAATGCTTAATTCTAAAGTGTCTCAACTTTTAATAGGGCAGAAAAAAAATCAGGAGGAGTTAGATGTTAAAACAGTAAAGATTGAAGAAATGGAAAAAAAGATCCAAAAGGCGGATTTGCTTAAAAAAGCGCCGGAAAAATTTAAAGAGTATGAAGATAAATTACAACAGTATGAAGATAAATTACAACAGGCAAACGAAAAAGAGAGTAAATTGGCTGTTGAATTAAAGGGAACCAAAAAAAATACAGAAGAGTTAAGGCAAAGATTAATTCAAGCTCAGAATGTTAAGAAAAAGCTGGAAGATAAAGTCACTGATTTACAAAAAAAACAGGATGTATTGGGAATAAGGCTCAAACGAATGGGGATAGATATGGATGCGATTGGATTGACTGATGTAAAGAGGGGTGAAAAATTAGAAGCAAATGTGCTGGTACTTGATGCTGAAAATAAATTAGTAGCAATAGACATTGGAGACATCGAGGGAGTTAAGCCGGGAATGGAATTTAATGTCTATAAGCAGGGTGAATTATACGGAAGGATTATAATAGACCAGGTGCAGGAAACGGTGTCTTTAGGGAAGATAGTGCCTGGGATAGGGATAGGTAACATAACGGAAGGCATGAAAGTAAAAATGAAATAGGCAAAAGATATGAAAATACCCTTATTTATGTTTGTAAAACTGTGTATTTTATTAAGCACAGTTGAACTGTTATCCGGATGTGAAAGCAGCCGCGTGTTTATTAAAAATAGAGATGATGGTTTAAATTCGAAAAGTAATTATCAAGGCATATTGAAGGAACAAATAATATCAACTCAGAAAATATTACAATCTAAAGAAAAAGAGTATCAACATAGCGGAACAAAAGAAACGTCTAATGATTTGATGGAAAAAGCTATTAAGAAAAAAGCCGAGGGTTTATTTCAAAAGGGATATGAATATTATCTGAAGCAGAAGTTCCCTGAAGCCATAGCTGTGTTCAAAGAAGCTTTGGCAATTTATCCACAGCATCAAAAAGCCGGTATTTATTTAAACGAAAGTCAGCTCGCTTTTGCAAAGGAGGAACAAGCTGAATCCTCAGCCCAGAGAGAGCAGCAGAAAAAAGAAGAAGAATTAAGATTAAAAATAATTGAGGATGCAAAAACAAAACAAACTCAATACCATTACTTTAAGGGCGTTTACCTTTTAAAAGAAGGGCATTACAAAGATGCTGCCGAAGAATTTAGTAAAGTGTTATTAATAGAACCTGATTATGTTCAGGCCAAAAATCTCATGGCTGAAGCTATGGCTAAAACTACAGGGAAAGAAGGTATTGAATCAGAGTTGAAAGACAACTTTGACCTGGCTATAAAACATATTGAAAATAATGAATATAACCAGGCAAATGAAGAACTTTCCCTGATTTTGAAAAGGATAGAAGAAATGAGCAATGCTTATGAACAGAAATCTGTGTTTCTGGCTATATCAAAAGAGGCAGAAAAGAGTTCAGGTAAAGTGATAAATTATATTCATGGAGAAGAATATGCACAGGCTAAAGAGGAGATTAATAAATTGCTGAATGAAGTATCAACACTATCCGAAAAGGAGAAATCCCGGAAAAGGGAAAAAGATATTGCTGAAGCTGTTAACGGGCTTTTTAACTCCGCTTTGGATTTAATAGATAAAGGAAATTATAAAGGCGCAAAAACCAAATTAGAAAGAATTTTAGAAATAGCCCCGGAGAATAAGGATGCTAAATCTCTTTTAGAAAGAATTAAAGAGGTATTGATAATTTCTGGAAGTAATTAATATGCAAAGAAAAGAAATACATGTTTTTTTCAAACCGCTGGTTGTTCTTTTTGTTTTTTTTATATTCTGTTTTATCTCTGAAAGGCAGCTGGATGCTGAAGAAGCGGGGGCAGGTTATTATGAGCTGGCAGTTAAAAAATATCTTAACAATGATTTAGACGGAGCACTATTTGAGCTGGATAACTATTTAAATGCCAATCCTCAGGATTCCAAAGCTGTTTCATTGAGGTCTTTAATTGAAGATAAGAAAAAAAACTCTTCCGGACATTCAAAATCCGATTTATCTAAAACGATAGTTTCTGCAGAAAACACAAATAAAGCAAACGAATATTTCAACTATGCATTTAAAAAATACTTAGAAGGCAATTTCAGCGATGCATCTGTTTATTTACAAAAAGCGCTGGAACTGGTCCCGGATTTTGATAAAGCCAAAAGGTTTCTTAAAGTAATTAAGAAACGGCAGGAGGGAATGCTCGAGGATGATTCTGGATTTGTTAAAAATTTATTGCAGGAATCAGAAGATAAAAAGGTGCTTTCTAAGGTAAAAGCGGAAGAAAAAGTATCTGTGGATTTTAAAAATGAAGATATAGGAAATGTTTTAAGAATCTTATCTCAGCTTTATAACGTAAATATTGTTGCTGCCGGAAATATTGATGCTAAAGTTACGGTAAGTCTAATGGATGTTACTCTGATAGAGGCCCTGGATTCCATTTTGGGTGCGGTGGGGTATTCTTATGTCGAGGAAGGAGATGTAATTAAAGTAATTGACAAGAACAGTTACATCGTAACCAGGACATTTAAATTGAGTAACATTTCTTTAGTTAATGACCAAATAGGGTCTGAGAGTAGTACTGGAGGAGCAGAGGATTTAATTAAAAAATTAAAAGATGTGCTTTCAAAAAACGGCAAGTTGTTTTATGATAAACAGCAAAGAACGCTTATGATTACTGATATATTGGAAAGAGTAGATACAATTTCAAAATTACTTTCTGAGATAGATGTTTTTGGTGCTCAGGTATTGATTGAAGCAAAAATTGTTGAACTTTCGCCTTCTTATAATGATTATGTAGGTATAGATTGGAGTGTATTAGAAGGGTATGCAGTTACTGTCGAATCTCCCACTGCTGCATACTCGCACAGCGAGAGCAGGTCTTCTGAACCCGGGGTTGATTGGACAGATACGGCAGCAGACGACGGCGATACTTATACTCATGAGAAGACATTAAAACAGGATGTAACCTATACGTTAAGTAAAACTTTAACCAGTACTCTTTCTGCCGGGAATTTTAAATTAGTTTTATCAGCTTTGAAATCGAAAACTGATGCCAGAGTTATTTCCAGCCCGAACATCCTTACTAAAGGCGGCCAGGAAGCATATATTACTGTCAGTGAACAATATCCGATACCTTCCTATACTTATAATGACCAAACCGGTAGTTTTGAGGTTTCAAGTTTCGAGTACAAAGATATAGGAGTGATTTTAACTGTCATTCCGTATCCTATAGAGGATGGATATGTTTCTCTTGTAGTAGTTCCGGAGATAAGTAAAAAGAGCGGTACTACTACTTTTGGCGGTGCAGGCGGAGCAGAGATACCGATAATTTCTACTACTAAAATAAAAACGCAGGCTTTTATTAAAACCGGACATACTCTTGCAATCGGAGGGTTAATTAAAGAGGAAGCGAACAATATAGAGAAAAAGGTTCCTATGTTAAGCAGTATTCCTCTTATTGGGAATCTTTTTAAATATAAAGGTACCTCTTCAGAAAAGAAGAATTTAATAATTTTTATTACTCCGACAATTATTACGAAGAATAATATGGATGTAATTACTGCTATACAGGGTAAAAAATTAGGCTCTGAATATGAAATTAAGCTGCCTGAGGCAAAAGAAGAAAAAATCAGGCCGGAATGGGGTAAAAAATATAAGCGTAAGCTGGAAAATAGTCATAAATAAAAGGAGGTGATGGAGAAAAATATCTTGGTTTTAATGTCAAGGATGAAAATATGTAATTTATCAAGAGCTAAAAAGGAGGTGATGGAAGAAATGGAACATAAGGATAAAAGAGCAGGGTTCACTTTGATTGAGTTGTCAGTGGTAATTATGATCATCCTCATTATAGCTGCTATAGCGATTCCTCGTTTTGGCAATGTTTTGGACAGCGCCAGGCAGGCGAAATGTGTAGGTAACATAAAAAACATGGAACAGGCGATTATCCAATGGGAAAATCATAATAATTTGGTATATGCTGATGGCTGGCTTAACAAGGATGGGACATTGAACGGGAACGCCACATACGATTTGAGTTCCTATGTTAAAGATGACAGTGTATTTGATTGTCCGGTGGCTAATAATGCTACCCATGAATATTATTATTACAGAGCCGGAGCTGCAGGGGCATATTTTCCTGGAGTCAATTGCTATTATTACGGCAGAGTGGTACACTTAACCGGCGGTTCAGCTGCATATGCTAATCCTCATACTTATTATTCCGACGATCCCAACACATAAGTTTTATGGCATAGTGAAAGGTAAATCGTTGTGCTGATAAATAGAGGAAAGAGAGCAGGGTTCAGCATTGTTGAGATATCGGTTGTAATTGGCATAATTCTGGTTATGTCAGGCGGTATGCTTCTTACTAATGAGAACAGTTGGTTATATCGTAATAGAGTAGATAATGCGGCTAGAATACTGGCGGTAGATTTAAGAAGAACCCAGCAGTCGGCTATAGGTAAAAAAATCAATTATTACCTTCAGCTCCTCGATAGCCTGGGTAAAAACGATACGCAGTATGGTTATCAGATATATGAAGGTGCGGTAGTAGGCAGCGGGACTGCTTTAACTGCTGCGCCGAACATATTTGATAAGAATGTAGCCATCGGAGAGGATTTGACAAGCAATAATTACATTATGTTCGGGCCTTTAGGCCAGGTAGTTTCCTCTAACCTGAGAGTGGGAAGTGCAGCTCCAAACCCTTATTATGTCCAATTGGAATCTCTGGAAGGCAGTGAAGTAAGATATATGTGCATTAGTTTAGAAACAGGGTATGTTGATATCACTAAAAGTGCACCCTAATAAAGGTTTTACATTAATTGAACTTACAGTAAGTTTGGCATTAATTTTCATCGCTGTTACCCCCATGGCTTATTTCTTTACTAAAGGTTCAACCATAAGTAAAGAGACAGAAGTTACTACGCAATGTTTAGTTCTGGCGCAGGATTTAATGGAAGAGATAATAAGTAAGAATTTTGAAGAAACGCCAGGTAGTTTTGGGCGGGAAGCAGGTGAATCTCTATCTAACAGAATTAATTATGATGATGTTGACGATTATGATGGCTGGGGGCCGAATAATGCTCCTGAATGTATCAATGGGGCTTTGATGGACGGTTCGGGCAATTTACCATCGTATTCATATTTGAGAAGAAGCGTCAGTTGCCAGAATGCAGCCAATACAGATTTTGATACAATTGTTGCTGATGGCAGTTCAGATTTTAAGAAAATAGAAGTTACAGTAAGAACGGTTTCCACTTATCCGATTAATGTTGCCAAAACATTAGAAACTGTTGTTTCTAAACATTAGGATAATAAAATATGTTATCAAATAATCTCTGAAAATGTTAAGAGCGTTTTTTAAATATCTTATGGAGAGAAAAAATTTTTAAAAGAAAAGGATTTACATTAATTGAACTGGTAATTGCCATAGCTGTTTTTTTATTGTTTATGGAAGTGTTCTATTTTTATATATGGAGTTCGACTAAGTTCTGCCGCTATGGTTTTGAAGAAGTTGATACTGTACAGAATGCCCGTTTATTTATGAATAGAATAGTTAAAGAGCTGCGTTTAGCAGCCGACCTAACTGAAATTAATGCTGCAGCAATCAGGTTTAATGCTGATTTAGGCGCTGGTTCTCAGGATATACGGTATTACTTCTATGATCCTGGTTCTGATAATGTTCCTCCCTACTATGTGTATAGGGCAATCGGCTATGCTTCTTTAGGGGATGGACAGCCTGTTTGTGTCGTTTTGCCTGATTCAAATGTACCGTATCCTGCTGCTACAGCAGGGAATTGGATAAGATTTACTTATTATGATGCTGCCGGAGCAGAAACGGCAGTAATGGCGGATGTAAGGATAGCTGCTGTTTATTTGATGGTAGAGAATAATCGAAATTATACAGGTACATTTAAAGCAGGTACAATTGCCTCTCCTTACAAAAATACGGAGTTGAGGACAAAGGTTTATTTAAGAAATGCGAATAATTAAATTAAATCAAAGAGGTTCTGCCATTCTGTTATCTGTATTTGCTATGGTGTTTGTCCTGAGCCTGGTTTACAGTTATGTATGTGTTTTAAATTCAGATGTTATGATAACTAGAAATCAAGGATATGGAATTCAGTCTTTTTATATTGCTGAAGCGGGCCTTAATCATATGCTCTGGAGAGTTTTTAATAGGAATGGCGATATTGATAATGTTACTGCAGTTGATACTCAAAGTTTCAGTACTAATTCCAATGCATTCAGTACCGGAACATGCAGTTACTCTGTTACAATTTCAGAGGCGGAGGATGGAGATGTAACGCTTGATTCGGCCGGAACTAATGCGGATTTGTCCGGTACGGATTTTAGTAGTGATATTCAGCTTGTTTTAAGCAATCTTGCTCTTTTGGGTACAGCTGTTGCTTTTTCTGAATCACTCCCCAATGCGGCTTCCCGGGCAAATGATGGTGATAGAGCTACAAGCTGGCAGGCTGGAGGAGCGGGAGAGCAGTGGATATACATAGATATGGGTTCAACCCATACTATTTCTAAAATTATGTATCGTTCCAACAGGAGCGATTTTACGGTTGAGGTATCCGGAGATGCTTTAAGCTGGGGAGCAGTGGGTAATCCTTATCAAGAGCCTGCTTCTCCTGCTTCGCCGGACAATATATATGTGGTTTTTAATGCGGTTCAGTGCCGGTATGTACGCCTTCATTTAGCATTTGCGGCAAGCGTACCCTGGGTATATGAATTTTTTATTTATGCTAACCCTGAAGAATACGATATCTCGGAATAATTTTATGATGACTGTATGTAAAAACATAAAATGAACAATATGCAAGCCGCTATTGATATTCGAGAATTAAGTTTCTCTTATAAAGATGGATTTCGAAATAAAAAATCTGTTTTAAACAAATTAACTATTTCTGTGGCGGAAGGAGATACCGTTGGGTTTTTAGGTATCAATGGTGCAGGTAAGACCACTGCGATTAAAATATTATTGGGTTTATTAAAACAGGAGAGCGGAGAAGTTACTATTTTAGGCAAACAGGCGGGTTCTTTAGCAATCCGGAAAAAAATCGGCTATTTGCCGGAACACCCTTGTTATTATTGGTATTTGACTTCGGAAGAGTTGCTGCGGATGTATGCAGGTTTGTTCAGATTGGATAAAAAGACTACGAATAAAAGGATAGACTATCTATTAGAATTAGTAGAGCTGAATAAATGCAGGAAGATGCTTTTGAAGCATTATTCTAAGGGAATGCTTCATCGAATCGGGTTAGCTCAGGCATTGATTAATTTCCCTGATATTTTGATACTTGATGAACCTACTTCAGGACTGGATCCCTGCGGGAAGATGAGTGTTCGGAAGATAATTAATGATTTCAAGGCCCAGGGCAAGACTATATTTTTTTCATCTCATGAATTATCAGAAGTTGAACTTATTTGTGATAAAGTTGCTATTATCAACAGCGGGAAGCTTGTTTGTTACAGTACTCTCGAGGTAATTCTTGATTCCATTAAAAATACGTACAGGGAAGATGTTCCGAATAAATTAGAGAGGTATTTTTTAAAGACCATAACGGAAGTTAATAATTGATATGCGGACAATAATAATTCTGGTTAAAAATTCACTGAAAGAGATTTTAAGAAAAAAGGATTTCTATGTCCTTTTGATTTTGCTTTTTGCATTCGTATTCTATCTTTCCAGCATTTCTTTTTTTCAGGAAAAGGGAATCACCAGGTATCTTAAGGAAGCTTCTCTTCAGATTGTATGGATATTTAGTTTAGTAATTGCTATCCCGGCTGCAGCCAAACAGATACCCGATGAATTAAAAAGTTTCACAATTTATCCCTTGTTATCAAAACCGGTAACCAGATTCCAGTTTATATTAGGTAAGTTCTTTGCTGCCGGGCTGGCTTCTATTTTTAGTTATACGGTTTTTTGCCTTGTATTCTTATCATGCCTTTGGTTTAAAAATAGTACGGTGGATTTTATTGTATTTTTTCAGATGTATTATTTGCAATGTCTTTTTTTACTATTAATATCTTCTGTAGGAATATGTTTTTCACTATTTTTAACGCCTTCGGCGAATGTAAGCATATTGTTCCTTCTGTATTTTTTTATTCTTGGTTTTGCCAGCCGTCTTAAGGCAATGGCAGAGGGAGTATTCTTTTTAAAAGCATGGGTATTTAAGGCGCTGTATTTTATCCTGCCGCATTTTGAGTTTTTTGATTTAAGGCTTCGTTTTATTCATGACTGGCCGGGTATTCCTTTCTGGACCATCCTTGCTATTACCGGGTATGCTGTTTGTTATATATCGATATTTCTAATTTTAGCCAATGCTTATTTTAGAAAAAAAGTGCTCTAGAATAATATGATAAGCAGGGTAAATTTAAAACTTTTTATATTATTAGTTGAATTGTTTTTATTAACAGGTGTTTTAACGGTTAAGATAGCTAAGGATTATGCATTGGAATATTATTTTAAAGGAGCTCATAATAAAAATTATCTTTTTGCCGGAATAGAAGGATTTGAAAGTCTTGTCGGTGATTATTTCTGGAATAAAGCAGATGATTATTTTCATGGGGGAGTTTCCCATAGAACCCGGGAACATCATAAGATGTACCGCAACGAAGCTGTTCATCAGGAGACGGAAGATGTTTCAAAAAAACAGAGCCATTTAGATTTTATTCAGAGAATAAATGCAGCTGTAATGGTTAATAAACATATCCATTTATCAGGCGTAGAAGCAAAGGAAATATTGCCTTGGTTTAGATTGGCGGCACTTTTAAATCCTCATAATGTAAATGCTTATGTTATCGGAGCATTTTGGCTGGCCCGGAAGTTCGGGAAACCGGAAAAAGCGATGGAATTTCTTAAAGAAGGCAGGGAAAATAATCCGGATGATTATAGAATTTACTGGGAATTTGCTTTTTTGTATTATTATAGAAGAGATTTTGAAAAAGCTATTGAGTCTCTGGAAACATCAAAATCTTTTTGGAAGAGTAGAATTTCTCCCAATGATGATGAAATGGCTTCTTTGTACGATTTTTTAGGATTTCTCTATTGGAAAACGGGGGAATATTCCAAATCGCTTGAAAATTATGAAAAATTTTTAAAGATTTTTCCTGCGGACCAGGAAATAAAAGACAGAATTGTAGTCATTCAAAGTTTACAGAACAAATTTTTAAAGTCTGACCGGAAATATAAATAACTGTTGTATTGTCGAAATAACACTTTTATTTTATTTGGAGTTTCCCTGTTTTTGTGTGATTTTTTTCATATGCAGGAGTGCTGGTTCAAAAGATGAAATAATTAAAACATTGTTAGCAAGCAAACAAATAACTCTTGGAGTAAAGATAGCTGCCTGATAGGCAGCGGTAATGTATAATAACCATGGATATTAAAAATTGTTTAGACAATTGGCGAAAAATAGGAGAAAATTAAAATGGAAACAACAGATTTTTCAACAATGAATTTAGAAAAGTCGAGCTTGGATTGATATGAAGAAATGTCCTTATTGCGCGGAAGAGATACAGGATGATGCTGTAAAATGCAGGTATTGCGGGGAATTTTTAAATAAAACGCCGCAGGGGAAGTGGTATTTAAAAACTCATTGGCTGGTAGTCGCTTTTCTGTGTGTCGGCCCGCTGGCTTTGCCTTTTCTCTGGATCAATCCCCGTTTCAGCCGGAGGAGGAAGGTAATTGTAAGCATTGCTGTTATTATTTTAAGCTATTATTTGATAATTATTATGGCCAGAGACCTGAAAATAATAACCAATTATTATAAAATAATATTTCAGTAGATATAAAAGCAAAAAGCTGCTGGTAAATAGTATTGCAATAAGTCTGTAAAAGCATTAAAGTTCTAAAAATAAATTTGATGATATGGATATAATTCTTTTAATAGGCATTGCGGTATTTTTCGGGACGTTCGGCGGTAAGATATTCCAGAAGATTAAAATTCCCCAGGTTGTGGGATATATAATCATAGGGATATTGCTGGGCAAATCCGTCTTAGGAATTTGGGGCCAGCAGAATATAAATACCCTTACGCCTCTGGTCAATTTTATTCTCGGCATCATCGGTTTTATGATTGGGGCTGAATTAAAGAGTGAGGTGTTTAAAAAATACGGCCGTTCTATATATACAATACTTATCAGTGAAGGTGTCCTGGCTTTTTTGGTGGTTGCTGTATTGGTTACTCTTGTTACAAAGAAGCTGTATTTAGGATTATTGCTCGGGGCGATTGCTTCTGCTACTGACCCTGCTTCTACGGTGAATGTGCTTTGGGAATATAAAGCAAAAGGCCCTCTCACCACGACTTTAACTTCAATAGTAGCTCTTGATGACGGTTTGGCGCTTATATTGTACGGGTTTGTGAGCGTATTTTCCAAAGCGATGATTACAGGGGAAGAATTTTCTCTCTGGCGTTATATCGGTTCTCCGCTTTTGGAAATCGTGCAATGCCTTTTATTAGGTGCAATAATCGGAATTATTTTGACAAAATTGATATTGCGTATAAAGGAAAAGGAATTAGTGCTGTCTTTTGTAATAGGAAGCATTGCTGTTGTAGTCGGTTTATCGGTCTATCTGCGTCTGGATTTAATACTTTCCAGCATGGTCTTAGGCGCTGTGATAGCGAATATTATTCCCAAAGTAAGCAAAAAGTTATTTAAAACGGTCAGAGAATTATCGGCGCCGCTGTATATACTTTTTTTCGTTATTGTAGGGATAAGCTTAGACATTCATATATTTGCAAAGGTTTCTATATTAGCTGTTATTCTGGTGTATCTGATTGCGCGCAGTTTCGGTAAGATTTTCGGTGCTATGCTGGGCGGTGTAATTTCCAGAGCCCGGAAGACAGTGGTTAAATATACCGGCATTTCTCTTTTCACCCAGGGCGGCGTTGCTATGGGGCTTGCTATGTCGATAAATCATAACCTGTTTTACTTTGGAGAAGAAGGCAGGCGGGCAGGTGTTATTATACTCAGTGTTGTAACGGCAAC
>CAZLTA010000005.1:0-16827 GCA_964562345.1 uncultured Planctomycetia bacterium | reverse complement strand
CATGAAAAACTGGGAGCTGTGGGTGATTTGAAGTTTGCCGTAGAACAGAACAGTATCAAGGATGATGTTTTACTTCTGGTCTCGGATATGATATTCTCTTTTTCTTTAAATAAATTTCTCTCTGCAATTAAGAAAAGAAGGAAACAAAACTGGATGCTGCTTTATAAATTGAAAGATAAAACGAAAGCTTCAAAATACGGCGTTGCATCTTTGGACGGAAATGATAAAGTAATCAGGTTTGAAGAAAAACCCCAGGCGCCTTTCAGTTCCTATGTTGCTTTCGGGGCATATTATTTACCCGAATGCAACCTCGGTTTGGTGGATGAATTTTTTAAAAACACTAAAGAATCTCCCGAAAATGAACATGATGCACTGGGCGGATATTTTAAATGGCTGGCTGATAAAAAGAGTTTGTTTGGTTATGTGCAGCGCAGCGGGGTATGGATAGATATCGGAGACAAAAAGCAGTATGAAAGGGCAGAAAAATTAATTATTAGAAGAAGGAGGATGTTTTAATGACTAAAGAAAGAAAGTATTTAATAACTTCAGAATCCGTTACCAAAGGGCACCCGGATAAAATGGCAGATACAATATCAGATGCTGTTTTGGATGCTATTTTGGATAAAGACCCTGACGGCAGGGTAGCCTGTGAGACTCTTTTGACTACAGGCCTTGCTTTCGTTGCAGGTGAGATAAGCACCAATACTTATGTTGAAGTTGCTAAAGTTGTTAGGAACACGATAAAAGAGGCAGGATATGTAAAACCGGCATATGGTTTCTGTTATCAAAATTGTGCTGTGGTTACAGCTATACAGGAACAGTCCAAGGATATTGCCCTGGGGGTGGATATCGGCGGTGCAGGAGACCAGGGTATGATGTATGGTTATGCTGTTGATGAGACTCCCGAATATATGCCTCTGCCGATTATGCTTGCTCATAAATTAGTTAAAAAACTTACCGATGTACGGGAGGATGATGTATTAAAATATTTGCGGCCGGATGGAAAGAGCCAGATTACCGTAGAATATCGAAACGGCAAGCCTAAGAAAGTGCTTTGTGTGATTATAGCTGCTCAGCATGACCCTTCAGTTAAAATAGAACAGTTGAGGCAGGATATAATAAAGCATGTGATAAAATCTGTTATTCCTCTGGAATATATAGACAAAAGAACACAATATTTGATTAATCCTACAGGCAGGTTTGTTGTCGGCGGACCTCAGGGTGATACCGGTTTAACAGGCAGAAAAATCATGGTCGATACCTATGGCGGTATAGGCCGGCACGGCGGCGGAGCTTTTAGCGGGAAAGACCCCTCCAAAGTGGACCGTTCCGGGGCATACATGGCGCGTTATATTGCCAAAAATATTGTTGCAGCTGGTGCGGCTAAACAATGTGAAGTTCAGCTTGCTTATGCTATCGGTGTAGCCGAGCCTGTTTCTATTATGGTTGATACTTATGCTACATCGGTTGTTGCTGATTCCAGTATTGTAAAAGCAATAAAGAAAATATTTGATTTAACCCCGCGGGGTATAATGATGGCTTTGAAACTTAAAAGGCCGATTTATAAACGCACCTCATATTACGGCCATTTCGGCAGGAATGAAGATGGTTTTAGCTGGGAAAATCTGGATAAGGTTGACGATTTAAAGCATTTTTTGAAGTTGTAACAAAGGAGATATATATGGGTGATAATTATTCAGTTAAGAAGTTGTCTTTAGCAGGTGAAGGAAAGAAAAGAATCGAGTGGGCATTAAACAGAATGCCTGTTTTAGAGAAAATAAGACAGAGATTTAATCATGATAAGCCGCTTAAGGGTTTAAATGTCGGCTGCTGCCTGCATATAACGACAGAAACAGCTGCTCTGGCAATAACATTGAAAGAAGCAGGGGCGAGGCCGTTATTGTGTGCTTCCAATCCGCTCTCGACCCAGGACGACACAGCAGCAGCTTTAGTGTCCGAATATGGGATAGAGGTTTTTGCGATTAACGGTGAAGATAATGAAACTTATTACAGTCATATTGATGCGGTTTTAGAGAATGAGCCGGTTATCACCATGGATGATGGCGCGGATTTGGTTTCTACGATACACAAAAGGGCGAAGGCTGGAAAAGGAGTGAAATTACCATGGGGCAGTACTGAAGAAACTACAACCGGTGTGATAAGATTAAAAGCTCTGGAAGCTGAAAAGGGCCTGCTCTATCCGGTAATTGCAGTTAATGATGCATTGACCAAACACTTGTTTGATAATAGATACGGAACCGGACAGTCGACTATAGACGGCATAATAAGAGCTACAAACAAATTGATTGCCGGAACTAATGTGGTTATAGTCGGATACGGCTGGTGCGGCAAGGGTGCTGCAAACAGAGTTAGAGGATTAGGCGGCAATGTTATTGTTACTGAGATAGACCATTTAAAAGCACTTGAAGCTGTGATGGATGGTTTTAGAGTTATGCCGATGGATGAAGCGGCTTCAATAGGGGATATTTTCATAACTTTAACCGGGGACATAAACGTAATAGCTAAGGAGCATTTTCCATTAATGAAAGACAAGGTTATTATCTGTAACTCCGGGCATTTCGATGTAGAAATAGATATTAAAAGTCTCAAGGAAATATCTTCATCCCAAAGGCGAATCAAGCCGCTGGTGGATGAATATATGGTTGGAGGCAGACGGATTTATCTGCTCGCAGATGGAAGGCTTGTGAATTTATCCTGTGCCGAAGGCCATCCTGCTGAAGTAATGGATTTAAGTTTTGCCAATCAGGCATTAAGTTGTGAATATCTTAAAAATAATCATATGCAGTTAGAGAATAGAGTTTATAAAGTTCCTGAGGAAATAGATTCTACCATTGCAAGAATGAAGCTGGAATGTATGGGTATTAAGATTGATTCTTTGACAAAAGAACAACATAAATATATTTCTTCCTGGGAAGAAGGAACGTAGCAATGTAAAATGAGCAAGTCAAAATGGAAAATGGGGAATTTCTTAAGGTAACAGGTTGATATCAATTTGAAAGACATTAAAAAAATAGCGGTTTTAACATCCGGCGGCGATGCTCCGGGTATGAACTGTGCAATCAGGAGTGTTACCAGGTTTGCTGTTTATAAAAAATTGGATGTTATCGGTGTTGCCCGGGGGTTTCATGGCCTGATAGATAAAGAATTCCAGAGTCTCACTTCCCGAAGTGTAAGCAATATAATTTCGCGGGGAGGCACTATTTTAAAAACAGCACGTTCTAATGAGTTTTTAAAAAAGGAATACAGAGAGAAGGCGTATCATAATTTAATTGAGGATAAAATAGATGCTTTAGTAATCATCGGCGGGAACGGTTCTTTTAACGGGGCTTTTGTTTTTAATCAGGAATTCGATTTTCCTGTAGCAGGGATACCGGGCACAATAGACAATGATGTCAGCGGAACGCAGAGGACGCTGGGTTTTGACACGGCTTTGAATACTGCCATGGATGCAATAGATAAAATAAAAGATACTGCAACGAGTATGGACAGAATATTTATCATTGAGGTTATGGGCAAGTCCTCGGGAGCTATTGCAGTATATTCAGCTTTATCAGGAGGCGCAGAGGACATAATAATACCGAATGAACCTCCTCAAGTTGCGAAAATTATCAAAAAGATAGAACAGGGCAGGATTAAAGGCAAACGCAGCTGGATAATTATTGTTGCCGAAGGTGCAGCTAAGGCGGAGAATCTGGCAAAAGAGTTCAGAGAATTCGTATCTGATGTCCGTGTAGCAGTGATAGGGCATATACAGCGGGGAGGAGTGCCCAGTGCATTTGACAGATTCTTAGGCGCTATTATGGGCAAGACAGCGGTGGAAGCGCTTTTGAATGGTAAGGCTCAGCATGTAGTCGGCTGGGCGAAAGACAAGACAATAGTTTATCCTCTTAAAGAAGCTATCCAACCTAAAAAGGAGGATTTTACCTCTCTGTATGAGCTGATTCATATCCTGACTTAGCCCGTATTGCTGCTATTTTGTAATCTCATGAAATATTCGGGCTAGCTTCGGATTGTTTTGAATAAAAGATATCCCCCGGCGCTTAGGAAGAATATGTTTGCAAAGAAGGCTCCTATGAATGGAGGCAAAAGCCCTATTTTGCCTAAAGAGTAAGAAAAAGCATCCAGAGTGTAATAGCTGAAACCTATCAGCAATGCTATCCCCAGACCTTTCAGGAGGCTGGCCTGCCGCGATTTGAGGCCCACGAATAAACCCAGGAATAAAAGCACTACATTGGTTAAAGGAAAGGAAAACTTGTGATATAATTCAACGGCCAGCCTTCTTACTACTTCCTTCGATATGCCGCTAAAATTCGATATTCTATTTAACAATTCTTTAAAAGGGAGGTAGGATATTTCTATCTCACTGGTTAACAGGTCCCGGGGGCGTTTTTTTAAATCATATTCTTTTTTGCTTAAAGTTACGGCTTCTTCTATTCCTGTTCCTTTGGGATTGAACTTATAAATAATTAAATTGTAAAGAAGCCATTTATCTTTAAGGTATTGAGCACTTTCGGCGGTAATCTTGTAAAGGACTTTTTTATTCAAATTCTGCTCCAGTATTATGACATAATTCAGGAGCTCTTCATCGGGGAAGAATTCTCTGGCGAATATTATTCTGTTACCCTGGGCATAAAAAGTAATGTTCTTATATACTTTTACTTCGCTTTTACCTGCCAGCTTATAGTCTAGGGTTCTTAACTTCTGATAGGATGAGGGTATAAGTTTTTCCTGATTCCAGAACATAAGGGCAGTGAGAATAACTGCTGTTGTGAAATATGGTTTTAAAATTGTGAAGAAACTTATTCCGGATGCTCTCATGGCTGTAATCTCGTTATATTTATTCATTTTGGTTAAGGAATAAATAGTTGCTACAAGCAGGCAGAGCGGTATTATCTGAAAAACAATATTGGGGAAAGAGTAAATATAGTATTCTGCGACTATATCTAAGCTCACTTTGTTTTTTACTATATGCTCTAATTTTGTCGAGAGGTCGATTATTAGATAAATGGATGAGATGAGTATGAAACAGAAGATAAAAGGCGAGAATATTTTTGATAAGATATATTTTTCTATAGTTCTCATTTTTCCACTTTATCCAGCTTGTAGTAAAAATATAAACCCAATATGAAAATTGTAACAGTGGGAATCCAATGCCCGATATAAGGAGGGATTTTCCTGTTTAATATCAGGCTCTCAGAAGAAACAAATATGACGTAGTAAAGAACTATTATTAAAAGCCCTACTCCAAATCCGATTGATTTTTCCCGGCGGCGGGTTCTTATCCCAAGCGGGAACCCTATCAATATAAATGCCAGGCATGTAAACGGCTGGGCAGATCTTTTGTACAATTCCGATAATAAAGGAAGGGTGTCGACGCCTTTATTTTTAAGTTTCTCGATATTGCTTTTCAATTCTTTTATTGTATATTCTTCCGGTTTTTTATCTATTGCTGTTTTTGACTGATTGGTAATGTTCAATGTAATAATATATTGTTTAAAATTCAATTTGTAAAATTTATTCGGCCTGCGGAGGTCTATTTCATCACTGGTGCCGTTATATAAAGTTAAGACTAAGCCTGTATCGGTTATGCTGTTAATTCTGGCCCGCTCTGCGATGATTGTCCTTAGGGAGGTGTTTTCTTCACTTACGTATATCCGTACATTTTGAAGCTCGTTTTTCTTCAGGCCGTAAAAAAATATGATGTGGTTCTTAAAGCTCCGGATAAATGTTCCGGGCTCAAGATATGCGGTTGGATTTTTTTTCCCGATGTTAAATACGATTTCTCTGCTCTTATAGTGGGTAAAGGGCAGAACCTTATCCATGAATATAAACGAAATAAGGCTTAGAATTATCCCTAACGTTAAAAACGGCAAGGATATTATTTTACAGGAAATACCGCTGGCTTTTAATGCCACAATTTCGTTGTCAGCCGCTGCTTTGCCGAATGTTAGCAGGGTTGATATTAAAGTTGAGATTGGCACAGTATAAATCAGGCTGAAAGGGATCATCATAAAAAACAGCTGAATAATATCAAAAGGGCTCACTCCTTTATTTACTATCAGGTCCACAAGTTTTACAAGATTTCCGATAGAGAATGCCAGCGTAAATATGCCTAATGATATCAGAAATGAAGAGAGCCATTCTTTCAGAAAATAAGTCCTTATTAACCGCATCATCCTCCGGCAGCTGCAAGTACTATAACTTTTGCAGCATGTTTTTTTATTTCTTTAAGGCATTCTTTTACAGTCGAACCTGTGGTAATTATATCATCAATCAAAAGAAGGTGTGAGCCTGTAATTACATCTTTATATCTGCCGTTTATTTTAAATGCTCCCCGGAGATTGGTTTTACGTTCTTTCTCTGAGAGTTTGCTTTGGGGCCGGGTATAAATTGTCCTTGAAATCAGATTTTCAATAAGCGGTATTTTAGTGCGGCTTGAGACTCCTTTTGCTAAAAGCTCCGATTGATTGAATTCTCTTTCTTTTAATTTTTTCTTATGCAGCGGCACATATGTTATAAAGTCTATATTATTAAAAGGAAGAATATGTTCTTTCACAAGGGCAGCCATTCTGAAGCTGAAAAACCTCACCAGATTCAGCTGCCCTTCATATTTCAGTTTGTGCAAAGCCTCTCTGGTTATTTTTTCGTATTTTAAGGGATAGAAAATCCGGAAGTCTTCTTTATCCGAAAGTGAGATTCTGCAGATGTGATTAACCGCATTTTTTATTGATTTTCCGCATTGCCTGCAAAAAGGAGGCTGGTTTATTTTCAGTTCTTTAAAAC
This sequence comes from uncultured Planctomycetia bacterium, assembly GCA_964562345.1. GTDB lineage: Bacteria > Omnitrophota > Gorgyraeia > Kaelpiales > Kaelpiaceae > Saelkia. Next base: position 10,023 of record CAZLTA010000005.1, on the reverse strand, counting down.
ATTTCGAACAGATAGGTTTTTTCTTTCCCGCTGCTATTTTACTCAGGCAGAAGATACAATAATTAGGCTGTATTATACGGTTTAAAACCTCAAAAGTCGTACTTAATAAAGTGTGCATTAGTAAATAATTATATATTAAAATAATGCTCTTGGCAATTTGACAACAGCCGATTTAATGTTATACTTTATAAAGGAGGAAGAAAAAACTGCAGTTTGGATTTATAGATTTAGTAACGCTGATATTCGCTGCCGGCGGATATCATATGGGCAGGAAAAGAGGGATATTTGTATCCTTATATAAAATTATAGTGGTTATTACGGGGGTGTTTATGTTTTACAGATTTCACAAAATATTTCAGCTTTTGGCAGAGAAATGGCGCCCTAATCTGGTCTATTCTCTGGGGCTGGCGGGTACGGTTTTAGCGGCGATTCTGGTTTCCAGGTTTTTTTGGTTTTTTATCCACAGATTTATAGATATGAGGCCGACTTTCGGGATATATGAGATTATAGCCGGTATTGTAGGTTTGCTGAATGGTGTGCTCTGGATGGGAATAATACTTAAAGCGCTTAATTATGCGGATATTGAAGCTGCTAAGAATGTGATTTCTAATACTATCAGTACCCGGTTTATTATGCCTGTTCCTTTAGGGATTTATGAGGGGATTACTAAAATCTTACAAACAATTGCTCCTGGAGGTATCTGAGAAATGAAATTTAAAACACTTTATCAGGAAGCTGTACGTATTGGAATTAAAAACGATTTGCGCGGTAAAAACGCAGTTGCCCGTATTCTGAAAGAAAGTAAAAAGAATTATGAAACCCTTCCTGATGAGGAGAAAGAATATTTTGATTTAGAAAGGCTGAATAACCCCTATGGTGATACCAGGATGCTCTGGGGCGAAGAAGATGTTGATGTAAAAAATATTTTAATCGGGATAGATATGGAAGGCGGAGAGATTCTTTTAGCAGATAGGTTAAGAGGAAAAGGTACAAAAGTGGATTTAGTGCTTGCTCATCATCCGGAGGGCCGCGCTTTGGCGAATCTTTCCCAGGTTATGGAAATACATACAGATGTACTTTGCAATATCGGTGTTTCTGAGAGCGTGGCTGAGTCATTGGTTTCTGAAAGAATAGCCGAAGTTGAAAGAAGGCTGATGCCTGTGAACCATCTCAGGAGTGTGGATTTCGCCCGGATTTTAGATATTCCTTTTATGAATATTCACACCCCGGCTGATAATTGCGTCAATATCTATTTAGATAAAATGTTTAAAAGCAAAAAGCCGTATCTGCTTAAGGATGTCCTAGATTTACTTCTGAAATTGAAAGAATATGAACAGGCGGCCAGGGTAAATGCAGGTCCTAAGATAATAATAGGCGATAAGAAAAGCAAAGCAGGTAAGATTTTAGTAGATATGACTGGAGGCACTGAAGGTTCTAAAGAAATGTTTTCTAATCTTGCGGCTCGAGGTGTATCAACAATTGTATGCATGCATCTGTCTGAAGAACATTTTAAAAAGGCCAAAGAAGCGCGTGTTAATGCTGTTATAGCAGGGCATATTGCTTCGGATACTCTGGGTTTGAATTTACTGCTGGATGAAGTAGAGCAAAAGGGAAAACTTAAATTTATTGAATGTTCCGGATTCAGAAGGACCAGGCGTTAAAATGGCAATACCCGAAAGAGTTATCAATGAAATCAGAGACAGGGCGGACATAGTTGAGATTATAGATTCCTATGTTCATCTGAAGAAAACAGGCGGAAATTTTAAAGCGCTTTGTCCATTTCATCCCGAAAAGACTCCTTCGTTTGTAGTCAGTCCTCAGAAACAGATTTTCCACTGCTTCGGCTGCGGGGAAGGCGGGAACGTGTTCCATTTTCTGATGAAGCATCAAAACCTGAGTTTCGTAGATGCTGTAAAGCAGGCGGCAGCTATTGTAGGTGTTGAGGTGCCTCAGCAGGATTCAGATGACGGTTTAAAACATCTGTTTAACCTGAACAAGATTGTGCTGGATTTTTATGCTGACCAGCTCAGGTCGGATTTAGGCAAGAAATGCAAACAGTATCTTAAATCCAGAGGTATCCGGGAAGATATTACAGAACTCTTTAAACTCGGAGTCGCACCCAATGCCTGGAATGCTTTAATCCAGCATTTGAAGTTAAAGAAATACAGTATGGATACACTTGTTAAAGCGGGTTTGGTTTTAAAGTCTAAGGACGGGAATAATTATTATGACCTTTTCCGGGATAGAATAATGTTTCCGATTATAGACTCCAGAAACAAAGTTGCGGGATTCGGAGGCAGAGTTTTAAATGAAGGTTTGCCTAAATATCTGAATTCTCCCCAAACCCCGGTTTATAAAAAAGGGAAAATATTATACGGCATAAATGTAACACTTGAGCATATAAAAGAGGCAAAGTCTGCGGTTGTCGTGGAAGGGTATTTTGATATGATTTCCCTTTATCAGGCAGGGATTAAAAATGTTGCAGCATCACTGGGTACGGCTCTGACACATGAACAGGTACGGTTTTTGAAAAGGCATCTGGATGAGGCAATTATTGTTTACGATGGCGATAAATCCGGCCAGATTGCTTCTTTAAGAGGTTTGGATATCATATTTGAGTCGGGCATTAAGGCGAAAGCTGTCATGCTGCCTCAAGGTTATGACCCGGACAGTTTCGTAAGAGAAAAAGGTAAAGATGAATTTTTAAAATTGTTAGAAAATAAAAAAGATATCTTTGATTATAAGCTGGATGTCCTTCTTAATGTTTACGGGAAAGATTCTCTGGATTCCAGGATTAAAATAGTTAATGAAATGTTTTCATCTTTAGATAAAGTTGAAGATTATTTAATAAAAGCAGATTATATGAAGAAGCTTGCCGGTAATCTGGGATTTGAGGAAAAAACCCTTTGGGACCAGTTCAACTCCAAAGCCGGCAAGAGGGTTAGCCCCCTGTTTGATAAAGATGTAGTTAGGCAAAAGCAGTATGCTTCTGTGGAAGCATCTTTGTTATATATTATGCTGACGCATATGGATTTAATCCCTGAGCTTATGAAGGTTGTTTCTCATCAGGAGTTTGTAACCAAACAGATGCAGAGCCTTGTTGAGAGAATATATAATCTATATCCTGATACGGAAAGATTAAAACCCCCCAATCTTCTGAACCTGGTAACAGAAGATGAAGCCAGAATTTTAAGTGAAATCATGGCTGAGGATTTGAAGATGGAGGGGGATGTGTTTGAGGAGCATCTCAATCAATGTATTGTTAATCTGAAGATTTTGAAGATAAAAAATTACTGTAAATTTTTAGAACAGGAGATAAAAAAAGCGCAGGATGTATGCGATAGTAAGAAAGTAGATGTTTTATTTAAAAAATTAAACGAAATTAAAAAAAAGGAAGTGGAAATTTAGGAGGCTAAAAGGTATGGGCAAAAAGTTGAAAGAGAAAAGCCTGGCAAAACTTTTATCGATTGGTAAGGATAAAGGGTATCTTACTTTCGAGGAGGTTAACAGTATTATTCCCGATGAGATTATCTCATCCGATGAGATTGATGATATTTTGACTGCTCTCGGCAATGAAAATATTGAAATTATAGATACTGCCAAAAAATACGAAAAGGCCGAAGCAATGGTAAAGCTGTCAGAGTTACCTGAGCAGGCGAAGGAAATATTGCCTCCTGTTCATATCGAGGACCCGGTCAGGCTTTATCTGAAACAGATGGGCCAGGTTCCTCTTTTAACTCGCGAACAGGAAGTTGAAATTGCGAAAGAAATAGAAGAAAAACAGGAGTTCTATAAGGAAACTATTTACAGATGTAACATTACAAGAATTGTTACTTTAGATATTGTGGAGAAGATATTAAGTGAAGAGTGTAATCTTGATGAATATATCAATGAAGACGATACCTTAAGCAGAGAACAAAATTTGAAACAATTACAGAATTGCGTAAGAAGGCTCAAGATTTCTAAAAATGAGAAAACTATTAATAAGGTATTGAAAGATTTCAAATTTACCAATGCGTCTTTAGAGCTGATGGTTGATACTATCGAGAAATACATTGCTAAAATAGACAAATTGCAGAGAAAAATCAGGCAGACCGAAAAGAAAAGTAAGATTAAGAGAAGGAAGGAAGAAGTTGCTCAGTTAAAACGCCAGGTTAAAAAAATAGAACTTCTCTTTAGAGAGTCCAAGGAGATGATTAAAAAGCATCTGAATGATGTTAAAAGAAGGGAGATTTTTTATATTGAGGCCCAGAGAAAATTAATTGAGGCTAATTTAAGGCTTGTTGTAAGTATTGCCAAGAAATATACCAATAAAGGGCTTTCTTTTCTGGATTTAATCCAGGAAGGAAACATTGGTCTGATGAAAGCAGTTGAGAAGTTTGAATACAGACGGGGCTATAAATTCTCAACATATGCCACCTGGTGGATCAGACAGGCTATAACGCGTGCTATTGCAGACCAGTCAAGGACAATAAGAATACCTGTGCATATGACAGAGACCATAAACAAACTCGTAAGAGTATCCCGTAATCTCGTTCAGACCCAGGGTAGAGAACCTACGCCGGAAGAATTGGCGCGGGAACTTGAATTGTCTGTTGATAAGGTTAAAAATATCATCAAAATTGCACAAACTCCGATTTCTCTTCAGACGCCGATTGGAGATGAAGGAGATACGCATTTCGGAGATTTTATAGAGGATAAAAAAGCAATCTCTCCTGCTAATGCAACGGCATATTCGATGCTTAAAGAGCAACTAGATGGAGTTTTAGGCTCACTTACCGAAAGAGAGAAGTCTGTTTTAAGATACAGGTTCGGTATCGGAGACGGCTGCCCGAGAACTCTTGAGGAAGTAGGGAAAATGTTTCGGGTAACACGGGAGAGAATTCGCCAGATTGAAGCAAAAGCGCTGAGAAAATTACGCCATCCTGTCCGCTCACGAAAACTCCGCAATTTCCTGGACCTTGTGGTTAGTGATGAACAAACGCCAATTTAATTGACAATTCTTGCCAGAATCATATAATCAAGAACATAATAATCTGTGTATCTAAGTAGTATCATTGGTTTAAGCGGAGGTGCTATATGGCTAAAATGACGATTAAAGATATGGATTTAACAGGTAAAAGAGTATTAATAAGAGTGGATTTCAATGTTCCTTTGATGCCGGATTTAGAGATTTCAGACGATATGAGGATAAAAGCGGCATTACCTACCATTCAGTATGCATTAGATAAAAAAGCGCGCGTTATTTTAATGAGTCATTTAGGAAGGCCCAAAGGGAAAGTTGTTGACGAATTAAGGCTTACACCTGTTGCCAAAAGATTATCGGAATTACTTACTCGTGAAGTAAAAACAGTAAATGACTGTATAGGCCCGGAGATTGAGGAAGCTGCTGCTGGTTTGAAAGAAGGGGAGGTTTTACTTCTTGAGAATGTACGCTTTCATGAGGAAGAGACTAAAAATGACGTTGATTTTGCGAAAGCCCTTGCATCATTGGGGGACATTTTCATAAATGATGCTTTCGGTTCTTCCCACCGGGCGCATGCATCTGTTGTCGGCGTAGCAGATTATTTGCCTGCTGCCGCAGGTTTTCTTTTGATGAAAGAGATAAAATATTTTGAGAAGATTTTACATAATCCCGAGCATCCGTTCTATGCTATTTTAGGAGGGGCGAAGGTATCCGATAAGATTGGAGTAATAAACAACCTGCTTAATATCGCCGATAAAATACTTATCGCAGGAGGGATGGCTTACACTTTTCTGAAAGCGCAGGGCATTCCTATCGGTGCATCCAAACTGGAAGAAGATAAGATTGAGACTGCGAATCAGATTCTGGCGTGGGCAAAGGAAAGGAATAAAAAAATTGTTCTCCCTTTAGACCATATCGTAACAGATAGAATAGACGCCGGAGCGGTAACGGCTGAGGTTGGGCAAGCGATACCGGATGGCAAAATAGCTGTTGATATCGGGCCTAAGACAAGAGAGCTTTTTAAAAACGAGCTTAAAGATGCTAAAACCGTTGTCTGGAACGGCCCTGTGGGCATATTTGAAATTGAAGCTTTCTCATACGGGACGAGAGAAATAGCAGAATATCTGGCTTCTGTCAATGCGGTAAAGGTTATCGGCGGAGGTGATACTGCGGCCTGTATCGAGCAGATGAATCTGGCTGATAAATTTTCTCATATTTCAACAGGAGGCGGTGCATCATTGGAGTATTTGGAAGGGAAAATCCTGCCTGGGATAAAAGCTTTAAAGGAGAAATAAAATGACACGAACTATTGTTTTTGCCGGCAACTGGAAGATGAATAAAACGATACAAGAGGCGTTGGAACTTGCTAACAGCCTTAGCCGCGAACTTCTGGATATTGAAGAATGCAAAATTATAATTGCTCCTGCATACACTGCGTTAAATTGCCTTAGCGATGTTCTTTTAGATACCAATATAGAGCTATCAGCCCAGAATATGTTTTGGCAGGATAAAGGTGCTTATACAGGAGAAGTATCTCCTTTAATGATTAAAGATGCAGGATGCAGCTATGTTATTATCGGGCATTCTGAAAGAAGGAAGTATTTTAAAGAGGATGAGGGAATAGTGAATAAAAAGATAAAGCTCGCTTTATCAAGCGGTTTAAAAGTGATATTCTGTATAGGTGAAACTTTAGAGGAAAGGGAAGCGGATAAAGCGATGGATATCGTTCAGAATCAGCTTTTAGGAGGCTTAAAAGATATACTTGCTGAAGATATGAAAAATATTATAATTGCTTATGAGCCGGTTTGGGCAATCGGAACGGGTAAAAATGCCACATCTGGTCAGGCACAAGAGATGCATGCTTTTATCAGAGAAAAACTTACCGCGCTATATAGAATTGAAACTGCTGAGGCTGTATCAATTCTTTACGGCGGCAGTGTAAAGCCTGAGAATATTGAAGAACTTATGGCTGAAAAGGATATTGACGGTGTTCTTGTCGGAGGCGCAAGTTTAAAAGCAGATAGTTTCTCAGAAATAGTAAAAAAGGGATTAAATACTAAATTACAAGGGGGTAAATAGATGTATACATTTCTAATAGTGATATATATCATTGTTTGTATCTGTCTGGTTGCGGCTATTTTGATGCAGAGCGGCAGAGGCGGCGGTTTATCGGAATCTTTAGGAGGAGTATTTCAATCGGTATTCGGCCCTAAAACGACAAATGTTTTAGTTAAAGCTACTGTTACTCTTGCAACATTATTTATACTTTTAACCCTTATTTTAGGAAAGATGACTAATTTTCAAAGCAAGTCTTTAATGGACAGCTCAAAGGCAGATACTGCTGGCCAAGAAGAAACTAAATGAGGTTTTTATTAATTCTTTTTTTCCTTTTTACCGCCTGCGGGAAGGAAGAGACAGCGTCTAATCCTGATGTTGAGGAGGGGTTAAAATACGGCGGCTATATTTATTTATCTACAGTATCAGACCCTAAATCCTTCAATCCAATCTTAGCTCAGGAAACTTCAACAACAGCTGTTACAGGGCTTATTTTCGAAGGTTTAACCCGAGTTAATGTCCATACTTTGGATATCGAACCTAATCTGGCAGTATCGTGGGACGTAAAGAAGGGAGGGAAAGAGTGGGTCTTTCATCTGAGGGAAGATGTTAAATGGAATGACGGCGAACCTTTTACAGCAGATGATGTTGTATTTACTTTCAACCGGCTGATTTATAATCCCGACATCCCTTCCAGCGCATCTGATGTGCTTAAAGTAAACGGTGAGCCTTTTAAAGTTGAGAAAATAGACAACTATACTGTTAAATTCAGTTTAGCCGCTTCTTATGCGCCGTTTCTAATGGCAATGGGGCATGAGATACTTCCTCGGCATAAATTAGAAAAAATCGTTGAAGAAGGGGAATTCAATACTGCCTGGACATTAGATACAGCACCGAATGAAATTGTGGGAACAGGCCCGTTTATGTTGAGAAAATACCGGCCGGGGCAGTTTATCGAGCTGGCTAAAAATACTTATTACTGGAAAAAAAGTAAGGAAGGCAATTCGCTTCCCTATTTAGACGGGATAAGGTTCTTAATTGTTCAGAATCTTGATACGGCGCTCCTTAAATTTTTAGACGGCGAAATTGATTATTACAATTTGCGGGGGGAGGATTTTGCAATTTTAAATCCCGAGCAGAATAAAGGTAATTTTAAGATATATCAAGTCGGGCCTGCTTTTGGCTCCCGGTTTTTGGTCTTTAACCAGAATTCTGGTTTAGCACCGAAAACGAATGAGTCTTATGTTGATAAGAAGAAATTACCTTGGTTTAGAAACAAAAAATTCCGCCAGGCTGTTTCTTATGCTTTGGACAGAAAAGCAATGATTGAAATTGTGCTGAACGGTTTTGGGCATATCCAATACAGTCCTCTTTCTCCGAGCGCAGGATATTTTTATAATCCCGACGTTACAAAATACGGCTACAATCCCGAAAAAGCAAAGCAGATGCTTGAAGAGCTTGGTTTTTCTGATAGGGATAAGGATGGTATATTAGAAGATTCAGAAGGTGTTAAAGTTGAATTCAACCTTTTTACAAATGCAGAAAGTACAGACAGAGTTAAAATTGCGGAAATTATTAAGAAAGATTTAGCCGGGATTGGCGTCAAAGTCCATTTTCTGCCTCTAGAATTCAATAATTTAGTCAGCAAGCTTGTTTCGACCTATGATTGGGAGGCAATGATTATGGGGTTTACCGGCGGGATTGAGCCGCATTTTGCAAGCAACATCTGGCTCTCAAGCGGGCATCTGCATGCCTGGTACCCCAAAGAAAAAGAGCCCTCGACTGACTGGGAGAAAGAGATAGACGGGATTTTCACAAAAGCAGTCCAGGTGTTGAACAGTTCACAGAGAAAAAAGCTGTATGATGAATGGCAGGAAATCGCATCAGATGAGGTGCCTTTAATATATACAGTTTTATCAGAAAATATGTTTGCAATCCGCAGCAGATTCGGTAACTTAGACCCCACTCCCTACGGCGGCGCTTTTAATAATATTGATGAGATTTACGTCTTAAAAAAATAAACGGGCAAAAATGAATTGCTACAAAAGAACTTTGAAATATTTATGCGGTTTTTTAGACTGCAGAGATTGTTTTTTTTGTTCCGAGAATATTTTACTGAAAACGGTAAGAAATTCTAAATAGCGGTTAAGGTCGGCATCTTTTTCGATTTTGATATATTCATTCCGGCTGCAATTTCTAAACTCTTCCCGTATAGCCTCTGACCGTGCCATTTCAAGCATTTGAAGCTTCTCTTTTTCACTCAGCATCTGTAAATCTCCTTCGGAGCGCTTCGTATTCATCGTTCATATCGAATAATTCAAAATATTCCCGGATGCGTTTCCACTCCAGTTCTTTTTTATATAAATCCATGACCGATTCGATATCTGCCATTTCACGGAATTTTCTTTGAGGGTCATTTGCCATGGCTTGGACTTTAAGACCGATTAAATCTTCCGGCTGCACAACATAGATAGGAACTTCACCTTCAAATATTTTCTTTTCCATTCTTCTTTCCAGCATTTTTAAAGATATTTCTCTAAATGCATGTATAAAATAAATATTTCCGAGCTTCTGTTCTTTCCCTGTATAATGGGATACATTCTCAGTTTGAAAATGAAGTTCATAGCCGCTATTTATGAGGATTTGATGAAGTTTATCCAAATCGGATTTATGAACTAAAAAGTCGATGTCAAACGTTGCGCGGGCAATACCCAGAATACCTATTCCGAATCCGCCTATTAAAACATAGCGGATATTCTTATCTTCGAATTCTTTAAGAAGTTTTTTTAGGACAAATTCAAATTCTATCGGTTTAATTATAAATTTTTACATTCAGATATTCAATATTAAACGGCAGTACAAATTTTTTTATCTGTGCTTTAAAAAAAATATACCCAATTTTAATGGATTAAAGTATAACAATGAAACATCAATCAATACTTATATAATGTAACACCAATGCGATAATGTCCTATTTTACCAATTTAAAAATGTCCGGTTTT
>CAZLTA010000004.1:8111-16905 GCA_964562345.1 uncultured Planctomycetia bacterium | reverse complement strand
ATGCCAATTTGAAAAAAGGAATTTTAAAACTGCTTAAAGATTTAAAGAAGAATAATGGCTTAAGCATATTTTTTATTTCTCATGATTTACAGCAGATATTTTATATTACTGATAAGGTTTATATTTTCTATGCCGGGAAGGTGGTTGAGATAGCAGATACATCCCGGATTAAAAAAAAGCCTCTTCATCCATATACAATTGCTTTATTAAAATGCATTCCTCAAAAGGACAAATCTGCGCTTTTTCAGATAAATGGAAAGAGTCCTGGTTTTGCGAATCTGCCCTCAGGCTGTCCGTTCCATCCCAGATGCGGATTAATGGATGATATGTGCCAGAAAATGAAGCCGCCTTTAATAGAGATTAAAAAGAACCATTGGGTGCGGTGTTTTAAGGCAAAAAAATGAAAGAGATTTTAGAGATTCAGGGATTATCCAAAGCATATAAAATTAAAGGAGCGTTTTTAAAAGCCCGCGGTTTTGTTGATGCGCTCAAAAATATTTCTTTTTCCGTATCTGGTGCGGAAACTCTGGGCATAATCGGTGAATCCGGTTCCGGTAAATCCACCCTGGCTTTTATTATTGCCGGGCTGTTGAAACCGGACAGCGGAAAGATTATATTTAAGGAAGAAGATTTATTGATGCTTTATAAAAAAGATTTTAAGATAAGGCAGAAGATCCAGATAATATTCCAGGACCCTTACAATACCCTGAATCCCAGATACAGGGTATATGATACGCTTTCCGAACCTGTTGCCCTTCATAAGATTGTATCCCGCAGGAAGATAAAGGATGAAGTTGTAAAGACTCTTGATATGGTGGGATTAGGAGGGGAGTATCTTTACAAATATCCCCATCAGCTTTCCGGCGGCGAGCGCCAGAGAATTGCAATTGCCCGGGCTGTAATCTTGAAACCCGAGATAATTATTTGTGATGAACCGACCTCGAACTTGGATTTATCGATTCAAGCCCAGATTCTGAACCTGCTGCTTAAAATAAAATCCGAACAGCGCCTTACACTTCTGTTCATAACCCATGATATAAACATTGCCTCATTTATATCGGACAGAATAATAGTGCTTTATAACGGAGAGATAGCCGAGCAGGGTGCGGCTGATGAAGTTTTTACAAATCCCCAGGCGCAGTATACCAAGTCATTATTCGAGGCAAGTACGCTAAATTAGAGATATCTGTCTATTTCCTGATTTGTAAGGATTTTAAAATAGGGAGTTGTTGAGAAAGATGTTATAATTAAGCTATGGAGCCTAAAAGATATATTGTGTGGTCAAAAAAGGAAATTGATTTAGAAGATATCTGGCAGAAGAAGTGGTATATTAAACAAGTTTTGACTAATGGCAGAGCCGAAGATGTCAAGGAACTTGACTGGGATGAGGTTAAAACGCTTTTAGAAGAGATTGACCTGCCTCAAGATGTAAAAAGGTTATGGAGAGATTATTTTAATGCTTAAAGGAAAAGGTGTTATTTCGAATTTTCAGAAGGAGATACTTTTATCCCTTAAAGATTTATCTGATTGCACGCATTTTTACCTTACAGGCGGCACAGCTTTAGCTGAATTTTATCTTGGGCACAGAAGGTCGTATGACTTGGATATATTTACTGCGGAAAAAGATTTAATCCTGCCTTTTTCCCGTCTTGTGGAAGAAAAAATTTCATCAGAAGGTATAATTTTGAGGGTCATAAGGCGGTTTTCTACATTTGTGGAATTTGAGCTTGAAAAAGATGCGGAAAAAACAAAGGTTCAGTTTGCCTATGATTCTCCTTTCCATTTTAATCAGCCTGAAGATAGTGAGTTAGGTGTAAAGGTGAACAGCTGCAAAGATATTATTGCTGATAAACTTCTTGCATTTACTGGAAGAATAGAACCCCGGGATGCAATAGATATTTACTTTATATTGGAAAAAGAAGAATTGCGGCGGCTTACAGAATTAGCTTCTCAGAAGGACCCCGGGTTTGACCTTTACTGGCTGGCGGTTGCGTTTAAGAAAGTTAGTGATTTTCCTGACGAATTAAATAGATGGCCGGTAGAGTTATTGGTGGAAATAGAAATCAAGAAGTTAAAGCATAAATTTTCAGCTCTTTCCCGTGAGATAATGGACCGGATAAAAAAATAATTTTTTATGGTGTAGGAAAGTATACCCCTGCGGAGCACAAGTAAAACACTTCCTTAACCACTGAGAATTTGTTCGGAAAATAAGTCTTAAAATAATCAATATTTTTGCATTTTGGCCAATATGTGGTATATTCATTATATACAGTTTATAAAATATTAGGAGGGGTAAGAATGAAGACAATAATTAGAATTCTCGTATTATCGATATTTTTGGCTTTATCCGGTGATTCTTTTGCTCAGTTATTGGATAACCCCAAGACTACTATGCCTGATTCTGGTATTCGAGCAGGAGACAGTCTATGTTTTGCTGGAATAGAGAGCGTTATAAGAGATAATTACGGAGTCAAAAGTCTAGCTGATTTAGGAGCAGACGGGGTAAAACTACTAACAGATTTAGGTGTTATATATAATCAACTTATTGCTGGTACCCTTTCTCTTAATACCAAAAATGTGAAGTTCAATACATCTGAATTAGAAAATTGGGATAATGAGACTCAAGGTTATAAAACAGTACACGTTCTAGAGCTCAGCTATAATTTTATAAAAAATGGCCAGGAATATCAAAAAAGAATAGCTTTTCATTATGAACCGGCAGAGAATAGTTCAGGTGTTAAGCCTATCTCTCTTTCAGTATCTGAGGCAGCAATTGATGTGATGAACCCGCCTATCTATTATTACTTTTTTGAAAAAGATGGTGTTAGATTTGAGGATATCTGGTAAGTTTTAATATAAACTTACCAATTCCTGTCAGTTCTCTATTGTCAATTTTTTAAAAATATGATACAAAAGATGCCTATGAAAGGCAAAGTTCATAAATTAGGAAATGATATCAATACGGACTATGTTATTTCAGGCCGCTATAAGTTTGCGATTACTGACCCCAAAGAACTCGGAAAGCATGTTTTCGAAGACTTAGACCCTGAGTTAGCTTCCAATATAAAGGAAGGCGATTTTATTGCGGCAGGAGAGAATTTCGGCTGCGGTTCATCCCGTGAGCAGGCTCCTCAGGCGCTTAAGGCAGCGGGGATTCAGGCTGTAATTGCAAAATATTTTGCCCGTATATTTTACAGAAATGCGATAAATTTAGGCCTGCTTGTGCTTGAGGCAGATACCGATGGAATTAATGACGGCGATGAATTAGAGCTGGATATGAAAAATTCGAAGATTAAAATTTTGAATAAAAATAAAGAGATTGAGTTTAAAAAGCTCCCCAGTTTTATGCAGGCTATTATAGAAGAAGGCGGAGTTATAGAATATATCAAGAAAAAAGGAGATATTTAAGTGGCTGTAAAGGTGACGCTTATTCCCGGTGATGGAATCGGACCCAGTGTAACCGAGGCTATGAGGGGCTGTGTTGAGGCAACAGGTGCGCCTATTGAATGGGAAGTCGTTTCTGCCGGAGCGGATGTAATGGAGGAATTCGGTACGCCTTTGCCGGAGCAGGTATTGGAAACTATTCGTAAGAATAAAGTTGCCATCAAAGGCCCGATTGTAACGCCTATCGCAGGTGGTTTTCGCTCTATAAATGTTGAAATCAGGAAGCGCCTGGATTTATATGCCTGTCTCAGGCCCTGTAAATCATATCCGGGGACGAGGTCGAGGTATAATAATGTTGATATTGTAATTATCAGAGAGAATACCGAGGATTTATATTCGGGGCTGGAGTTTAATCCCGAATTCGGGGGAGAAAAAGAGATTTCAGGCCTTCTTAAAGAATACTATAAATATGATTTACCCAAAAACTGGGCTGTAAGTTTCAAGCTTATAACCGAGAAAAATACGCGGCGTATTGTTGATTTTGCGTTTCGTTACGCCCGGGAAAACAACCGCAGAAAGGTTACCTGTGTCCATAAAGCGAATATTTTGAAATTCTCAGACGGATTATTTTTAGAAATTGCCCGTGAGGTTTCTAAGAACTATCCTGATATAGAGTTTTGGGAACTCATTGTTGATAATACCTGCATGCAGCTTGTCATGCGGCCTGAGGAGCATGATGTATTGGTCCTTCCCAATCTATATGGTGATATCATATCAGACCTTTGCGCCGGGCTTGTTGGCGGCCTTGGTGTTGCGCCGGGTGCAAATATCGGGGATGAATATGCTGTATTTGAGCCTACTCACGGCTCAGCTCCGAAATATAAAGGAAAAAACAAAGTCAATCCTACAGCTGCAATTTTATCCGGCATGCTTATGCTTCGCCACTTAGGATTTAAAGATGAGGCAGATAGATTAGAGAGAGCAGTTACTGAAGTATTGAAAGAAGGGAAGTCTGTAACCTACGATTTAAAACCCACCCGCGAAGACCCCACAGCTGTCGGAACCCGCGAGATGGCTGATGCTATAATTTCCAAATTAAGCATTTAACTGTTGAGTCGAACACAGTGATGTAAAATATTGTTAATCTCTGATATGTTTTGATATAATAAAACGGCTGTTTAAAAGGGGAGAAACTGATGGTGATTGAAAATATTAAAAAAGTTCTTATTGAGAATAAAAATAAATTGGAGGAAGATTTTAAAGTTAAAGAAATCGGGATTTTTGGGTCCTATATACGAGGGAAGCAAAAAAAAGACAGTGATATTGATATATTAGTGGAATTTTCAGAATCAGTGAGTCTTCTCGATGTTGTGAAATTAGAGAGCTTTTTAAATCTTTTGCTGGGAATAGAAGTAGATGTTGTTCCTAAGCAGGATATAAGGCGGGAATTAAAAGAACAGATATTGGGAGAAGCTGTATATGTTTGAAATGTTTACAATTAATAATAAATATATTGCCTAACTGATTTTTTTGTTGTATCTTAAAAACATGGACATAAATAAATTAATACCGGAGCTTAAGAAGATTTTTTCTCAGGATGAAAGGATAGTTTCCGCTTATCTGTTTGGCTCTTATGCTAAAGGCGATTTCCATAAAAGAAGTGATATCGATTTAGCAATTATGCTGGATTCTAAAGAAAATGAAGAATTCTCTCTGGATAATTATTTAGACTTGGAAATAAAAATTACGCTTGCAATAAAAATTGAAAACTTCGATTTGGTAATTATTAATCAAGCTCCTTTAGTTTTACAATTTCGAATAATTTCTGAAGGAAGGCTTATATATATATTTGACGATAATATCCGTTCTGACTTAGAAGCACGTATAATGCTGTCTTATTATGATTTTCAGCCCCGGTTGAAAGAGTTTAACAAGGAATATTTCGAGGCATTAGAGGAGAGGTACTTAAAATGATAGATGTAGAGAAAATTAAAACCAAAATCGGAATTATTCAGGAGAATCTGGAAGAATTAAAAAAACTGAAGGAATTTAAGTTTGAAGAATTGTCAAAAAATAAAAGGGATTTAGCAGCTTGTAAATATTTTATCCGCAGTGCTATTGAAGCAATGATAGATATAGGTTCTCATATTGTGGCCAAAGAACTTTTGGGTACTCCCAGTACTAATGTCGAAATTATGCTGACTTTATCTAATAAAGGAGTTTTAACAGAGGAGAATCTATCAACTTATGTAAAAATGGTAAAATATAGAAATCGTTTGACTCATTTTTATCAGGAAGTCATTCCTCAGGAGGTATTTGATATTCTTCAAAATAAGCTTCAGGATTTTGAATTGTATATTAAAGATATTTTAAATTATTTTAAACAAAGCAATTCAATTTAATAGAAATAAAATTTAATTTATAAATCCGATATTATCAATATAAACCGCACCCTGATTGTTCCCTACATTATCACCTTCAAAAATTATCGCAATTTGTTCCAGCTCGAAATTAGCCGGCAGAAGGGGCAGTAAATTCTGAAGAGAAATTTCTATATGCTGCCAGTCTCCTGTTATATTGTCTATTTCAATTGTAGGGTAAGGCCAGGTTGAACCTTTAAAATGGAGTTCTATTTTTATTTTATCCGGGATTCCTATTGTGCTGCCGCCTTTAATATCGAAGGCAAGTTTATTTGTGTTTACCAGAGCCAAATCGTCTGTGTTTATATACATACCGTTGAATCCGTCGGGCTGAAGTTCATATTTTAACTTCATTACTTTGCCATGCTCAGGGCTGTCTTCTACAATTCCTATATCGATATTTCCGTTCGGACCGTCTACAGGGCCTATTTTGCGTACAATACTGTTGGGGCGTGTTCCTTCCTCAAAAGTTGTAACAATGTAGTTCAAGTTGGGTATGACAACTGCAGCATCTCTTAATGAACGGGCTTGAGCCAGCAGTGCCTGTGCATTCTGGTATTCAGCATCATAATAAAGAATTTTCTGGAATGTTGTTATAGCGGCGGGGAATTGAGAATTATTTAATTGAGTCTGGCCTAACTGGTATAAATTTGCCAGGTTCTGACTCAGGAGTTGATTGACCTGTGTTTCCAACTGATTTAAATCAGGAAATCTCGCTTGTTGATTGCGAGTTATAACCAGGTCTTTAAAATAGTCGAAATAAGTTTTTGCTTCCTGCCATTTGTTTTGAGCGATATCATTGTTTATTAAATCATGGACATTATCCATCTCGGTATTTATTTCAGCTTCTGTAAAAAATGTCTCATTTTGTATCAGGGTTGCTATAGCTGCATATTCAGCGCTTCCTGCAAACAAACCGCGGATTGAGTTATTAAGATTATTGGCAATCGCTGCTAACGCAATACCCTGTAAGAGAGTTGAGCTAAGATAAATCCCCGAATCGTTATTTACATCAATTGCATCGATCAAACCGAAGTCCGACTGGATGCTTCCGGAATACATGCTTTCAAGTAAACTTAGTAGATCTCCGCCTTCACCTATAGCATTCAGCGAAAGAAAAACCGTGTAAGGAGAAAGTATTCCCTCTGAGGGGTAAGGATTTACTCCGGCTTCAGAGCCGAATTCCCCGTATTCATAAACATCGTTATAACAGGGAGCTTCGCCCCAGAAGGGGTAGCCGTTTTTAATCGCCTGCAGTTTCTGAAGTAAAACAGCTTTTTTGAAATTAAGCCCGAATCCGTTAGGTGATAATTGTGCCTCATCAATAAACAAAGAAGGGAATAAGAATTCAAACAAACTCCCTCCGTAACTTGCAACAACATCAATTCCGTCAACATGGATTTTATTACGCGATAGAGTTTGCCAGTTTAAAAGAACTTCTGCATTAGATATGTCGCCTTTACCTGCCGCAAGATATGATATCAGGCGCGTTTCGGTATTCAGCATTCCGTAGTGGAAATTAGAAGCAGTTATACCGCCGTCATCAGGATCAAAATCATATCCTCCGTAAAATAAATGTGCTGTGTTGTCATAAAAGAAACCCAAATCAATTTTATTAATCAAAGTATTTAAATTATCAGCCAGTGCGGGAGATGCTTCACGTGCCAGAATCAATGCCATAACTAAATTTGTATTATCAATAGATGAAATGAAGTTGTTAATGGTTACATTCTTTGAAGGTAAGTCATAGTAGTTGAAGAAATACATTTTTCCCTGAAATTCGCCCGAATCAGGACTGTAATGCTGCAGTGAATATAAAGAATCTATTAATTGAGCTAAAACTGCGTTAAATTCCTGAGCTGTTAATTTATCCAATTTGTATAATGAAATTAAAGACGTAATATACATCCCGATGTCGGAGATTGATGTGTAATCGGGCTGGTAGATTTTGCCGTCCTTTGTGGAAGTAATCCAGCTGTAAGGAAGGCCTGTTTCAGCATTAATCCCGATTCCATTTTGAAAGAATTGTAAAATTTTTTCAGAAGTTTCGTATAAAAAGGAGGCAGTATTTGTGCCCCCTGTAAGTGTATCGATTACTTTTTGTATAGATTCCTCTAATCCTAATACTTCGTCCTGAATTAGTCTTCTTACTTCGCCTTCCCAGTAAGAGATAATGCCGGAATCATTGGGGTCAAATAAGTTAAGGGTTTTCCCTTCATGTGTTTCGACGTAGGGCAGGAGGCGTTTCCAGATATAAAGCCCTTTTTCAACTTCCTCCACCCCTCCGGGAACAGCCTGCTGTGCCCAATACGTCAAGAATCCGTTATCGTCATAATTAGTATCAAATAAATTAACTGCGCCTATAAGTTCTTCTATTTCAGATGTACCGTTATTATCCCAGTCGTATGTTAAAATAGCATGCATATTGGAGAGAATATTTTTTGTATTTTGTATGCCGTTAGCGACAGAATACTCTGCCCAATAGCTCAGGAATCCGTTGTCATTGTAATCGCCGTCGAATAAATCAACTGTCCCTATAACGGCTTCCACTTCGGGTAAAATTTCTGCCATATTAGAAAGCAGTGTCTCAACAGTATTGATCCCCACATCTATTGCATATTCCGCCCAGTATGTTAAGAATCCGTTGTCTCCGTATTGCTGGTCATACAAATCAACGGGGCCTATGAGAGCTTCTACTTCATCTTTTATCTGAGCCATGTTGTTGATAATATTTATGGTGTGCTGCAATCCGAAATCCTGTGCATATTGCGCCCAGAATGTAAGTAAGCCGTTATCATCGTAGTTATTGTCTAACAGGTCAATACTTCCGACCAGTGCTTCCAGAGAAGGTTTAATAGAGGCCATATTGGACAAAACTGTTTGGATGTCAGTAACTCCATTAGCCAATGCCTGTTCTGCCCAGTAAGTGAGGAAACCATTGCCGGGGTCATTCTCATCGAAGAGGTCAATATTACCAATCAACCCTTCAA
>CAZLTA010000004.1:0-8011 GCA_964562345.1 uncultured Planctomycetia bacterium | reverse complement strand
CCTGATTAAAGTTTGCACCGATTAAAGTTTCGACATAGGGGATAAGGGCTTCCATGGTAGGGGTGAGTTCCCCGGTGCCGCCATTTTGAATTAATTGAATTATGTTTTGGATAGCATCTTCTGGATTCATCCCTTCAGCTATCTTTTTCTCAACTTCTCCAGCCCAGTAATCTAATATTCCGCCATCATTAGGATTAAATAAATCCAGTTTTCTTCCTTCAGCTTCTTCAACGGAAGCAAGCAATTGTTTCCAGATGTAAAGATGTTGTTTAATATAATCAATTCCTTTATCCATCGCCTGTTCGGCCCAATAAGTTAAGAAACCGTTGTCTTCATAGGTATTATTCAGCAGATCGACTTTTCCTATTAAGTCTTCCACAGATGTTTTAATTTCAGCCATTGCATCAAGCAAATTATAAGTATAATCAAGTCCGCCATTCAAACCTGCAAGCGTTTCTTCTGCGAAATAAGTAAAGAACCCGGCATCAAACTTCCCCAGAAGTTTTTCTACTTCAGGAGTAAGCCGGGATTTAAATAAATTATAAACCTGAGCAGCAGAATACCCTTCTTTCCTATATAAACACCAGCCGGCGATTATTTTAACATCCCGGGCATTCTTTACTTCCAAGTTTCTATGAATCATATTATCTTTTACTTCCTGCATATAGACTTTGGAAACAATTATAAGAAGCCGGACATCTTGAAGAGTGAAACCTTGATTGATTAAATTTGCCCAGTTAAATAAGGCCTGGACATCGCTGATATCATCTAAATTTACTTTGCCCATCTGGAAGAAACTTCCGCCGTACCAGAAATCTATTGTTTTTTTAGCCAGGCTCATTGTATCAATCAGAGAATGGACTTGCTCTACGCTGTATCCTTTATCCAGAAGCCCGCACCAGAAATCAAAAACTGCCTTATCTTTGGAATTGTTTAAATCAAGCGGCCTGCCTAATAAGTTTTCAAGCCAGCCTTTTATCTGTTGGGAATCTTCGGTAAACCCCTGGATTTTTAAAGTTTGTTTACCATCTTTGGATGATTTATTCCCGTTTTTTTCCTCTTCATCCTTTTTGTCGCCGTCTTTACTATCTTTTTCCTCTTCTTTATCAGACTGTTCTTTTTCTGCATCCTGGGTGTCATTGTTACTCTTTACCGAATCCTTTGCATCTCCTGAGGAGTCAGAAGCTACCGGTATTTTACCTTTTTTTTCTGCTTTACTTACTTCCCCGGCATAGGAAAGGGAAGAAAAAGCAAGTAGCAAGAGGAGTGTCAAAATCAATCTTTTACATATTTTCATTTTTACCAATCTCCTAAATTTATTTTTTCCTACAATATTAACGAACTTAAATTATAACTAGTACTTGCCCAGTCAATTGCTGTTGCAACTGGATAATTATTTTGAATACCTCGCAATATAGAATCTGTCCAGTTGGATATTAAACCATTGTTTCTGTATAAAGGAGTATGCCAGCTGCTTAACCCGAATACCTGATAAGGTATTAAACCAGTTGCATTGATAAAATTATCTGTAATTTTTAATCTTGCTCCTACAGAACTTCTATTTTCTACAGTTCTCCAATAATCGACTGTGCCACAATAAAGTCCGTAATCGCGCTGTAAATCATAAGCTGTGAATTCATCGCTTGTTAAATAAGAGCGGTTAGTATATCTCCTGGTTCCTACAGCAAAAGTTGTGAAATCAGGAAGTAGTGAGGAGACTATAGGATCAATTCCATAGAACGTGGAGCTGAGCAATGAGTGCGGGGTATAATTAGTGTCAACGTGGGTAGCCCTTGGTTTTGACACGGAATGTGCTGTTGTTGCAACTGTTGCTGTTGATGTTGAAGAAGCTCTTCTTGTAGTTTCTGTTCTGCTGGTTGATTGAGGAGTAGCAGTTCGACTCCCTGTTGCTGCAGGTTGAGCAGAAGCAGTGTAGTAAACTGGCGTTGTAGGGGATTGCGGAGAAATTGAGCCTGTTTCAGGTTCTGGTGCTGTTGTTCTTTGAGCTAATACTTCTGGCAATATCTGCTTCAGCTGGTATTGGAACTCAATACTTGTCCAGCCGCTGTCAGCGTATCCTTCTACACCGATTGCCTGAACTTCAATTTTATAATTGCCTTCTTCTGGCAAAGATACCCAATAGGTGTTTTGAGGATAATTATTCGTTGTGGTTAGAAGTTTGTTATCTTTATAGATTTTTATGTTATAGTGTGTATTATTAACATCGGGAACTGAGAGATTAATTGAAAAGAGCGGATTCCCAACAATTAATTTTTGCGTTTGAGGGTCTTTTTCTACACCTGGTATTGCGATTACAGGTGAGGAAAGAGCAGGGATTGTCCTCGCCCTCGCTGTTTCTGTGACAGATTGTTGAGAAGCAGTCTGTGTTTTTGGCTGTCCAACTGCTGCAGCTGCCGGAGTTTCCTGTTGTTCTTCTGGAGGCAGATATTCGGGAGCATATTGCCTTACCAAATCAGTATATGTTGCTTTGAAGCTTTGAAACTCTGGTGATTCAGTATCAATAGCAGATGTAGCTTTTGAAGCTTCTGGTGCTGGCGGTGGGGTTTCCATAGAAGAGATTATATCATTAATAGCATCCGAAAACTTCACATACTCAGACTTTCCAGTTCCTTTATGAGTATAAAGGCCGTGATTATTATATGTTTTTTCAAATACGGTATTTAAAATTGTATCAAAGTTATTTTTAAAATTACTGTCATTTTGGATAGTTTTCTCTAATTCGCTGACAAAATAGCCTGCAAATCTCTGAATTAAATCAGCGTATTTGCCGTCTGCATTAGGATACATTGTAATGTAGCGAGGATAAGACACAGATGTATCTTTTTCCATCCAGAAATTAAATTTGCCCTGAGTTTTGTCAGCAATACCAGAAATTATTTTTGCCATTGCTTCATCTGCGAATGGTTTCGCTTGACTTGAAAATGTGAAGTTGCTACGCAGAGTTCTTTCAATTTCTCTTCGTGCAGTTTCATCAAAGTATTTCTCAGTTTGTGTTAATTCATCTCCGCTTAAATTCCATTGTTGGGCAAGCAATGTTTCTGTATCAGTATTAGCACCTTGAGCGGTAATTTGTACAGGAGCTGTTGCTGGAGCAGGCTGTTGTGCAAGTTCTACTGTTGGAGCTGGTTGAGTTGCACGAATAGCAACTGAATTAGTAGAATAATCTTTACCATCTTTAGCTCCGCTAATCTGAGCGGTATATGTTCCCGGGGCTTGAGGAGTAAAGGTACAAGATTCAAGTGCAGATACAGGAGTATTTATTACTACTTTACCCTGAGCATCAGTAACAATAAGGGAAGCAGAATCTAATTCACCGATGTTGCCCCAGAACCTCAGAGTTACAGGATTATTGGTTTCTACAGAAGTGCCGCCGCTTAAGCTGCCAGTGAATCTGAAAGGCCTTTCTAAGGTAAATGTTTTGCTGGCATAACCTTCACTTCTGAGGCTTTGATTATTGAAGGCAGAAATTCTTACTTCATAATCATCATAATCCAGGCTGTAAAATTTCAAGGAATTATTGCTGGTAGTAGTGGATTTTACTACTTCACCATCCTTATAGAGAGCTACTTTATAGAATTGAGCGTCTCCTTCCCATGAGATAACAGCATTTCTGTCATTAACAATTGCTGTTGTTAAAGCAGTAGGCGCAGCAGGCGGTTGAGGTGCAGATGCTATAGCAGGTGGAGCAGCTGGTTCCGGAGCGGTTGGGGTTGCTGGTGTTGAAGCGGGTGCAGGTGCTGGTGTCGGAGTTGGTGTTTCTTTTTCTGGTGTAGCTGCTTCTGGGTGTTCTTCTTGCGCTTGCGGGGTTAATTGTTCTATTAATTTTTTTAATTGGTCTGCTTCTTCCGCATCAATTGTCCAGTCGGGAGTTTGAGCAGTTTGATGTTCATCTGCTGTTGCAGCAGGTGGAGCAGGTTGTTGCACAGGTTCTACTGCGGGAACTGCAGGTTGAGTTATAACAGCGGTTTCTGCGGAAGAGATTATATCATTTATAGCATCAGAAAACTTCACATACTCAGATTTTCCTGTTCCTTTATAAGTATAAAGTCCATGATTGTTATATGTTTTTTCAAATGCGGTATCTAAAATTGTGTCGAAGTTATTTTTAAAATTATTGTCATTCTGGATAGCGTTTTCTAATTCGCTGGCAAAGTATCCTGCAAATCTCTGAATCAAATCAGCATATTTACCGTCCGCATTAGGATACATCGTGTTATATCTGGAATAACTAACTGATGTATCTTTTCCCATCCAGAAATTGAAGCCTTCAGTTAATTCTGTAATTCCTGAGATTATTTTTGCTATTGCTTTATCTACAAATGGCTTTGCCTGGCTTGAGAATGTAAAATCACTGCGCAGGGCTCTTTCAATTTCTCCTCGCACATTGTCATTAAAGTATTTTTCAGTAGCTGCTAATTCATCTCCGGTTAAATTCCAAAGTTGAGCAAGCAATGCTTCTGCATTGGTATTAGTGTTTTGAGTAACAATTAGAGGTGGCTGGTGAGGTGCAGGTGCTGAAGCTGCAGGCTGATTCGCAGGGGCACTCTCTGGTGCAGGTTCTGCTGCGGCTGGGGCTTGCTGTATTATCGGTGTAGGAGTACCTTGAGCAACTTCAAATTCACCTGTTCTTATAATTTCATTTACTCTTTTAATTTCTGCTTTCATTTCAGTGCCATCTATATAATCTCCAATGGATGCTTTAATTTCTTCAACTGCAGCTTTCATTTCGGCGCTATTCGGAGCGTATTCGGGATGTTCTTTTTGTGCTATTGCATAAGCTGCATTATTTTCTACAATATATCCATAATTCCTCGATGTGTTCCTAGATATTTCATCTAACGCTCCAGTTCCAGCAGTATGCCCTTCTCTTAACTGTGCCATAATTTTGAGTTCAGCATTTGCTTCTTCAACAGCATCCTCAACTATTTTCTCATACGCTCTATAAGCATCTGCTAAACCTGAACTCATTGTTCCTAAAATAGAATCTTTATTAATTGTTCTTCCTCTGCTGGCGTTAAACTCAGCTATGCTTTGATATTTTAAAATAGCAGCTGATATCTTATTCGGCAGGCAATTTTCATCTTCCCATTGAGCAATTCCTGCTGCAACTTCTTGTGTGATTTCTTGTCCAAGCAGAATGAGTTCTTTCAATCCATTTAAGTCGGTTGCAAGATAATTATTTAACCCATCAACACTACCAAAGCCAAAATAACTTGCTAGGGTATCACTGTTGAGCTGTGATGTAATAATTAATATATTTTTAAGCTCTTCAAATTTATTTTGATCTAGATAATAGCCATCTTTGCTTATCCATGTTTGCCAGTTTGCATCATATATATCAAGGAAGTCCTGGATAAACTCATTATCAGGATTTTGAATGTTGTTTTGGGTAAGTAGTGTGCCAATTTCTCCAACGATATAGGAAGTTGGATTTTGGTAATCTTTTGTTACGCCAGTTCCGGATTTTTTAGATTCTGCTTCTGCAAACTCTAACAGCAATTTCTTTGTAGAAGTTTTTTCATTGGCATACCAGCCCATTAGCCAGACACCTGTAGAATATGGGTCAATATTGTAACCTTTGTCTACTAAGATTTTTCTTGCTTCTATTTCCTTGTTTAAAATTTTCACTACAGGCTGAATCTGTTCTCTGATATAGGCAAGCTTTTCTTCTTCACTCAGCTCTTTAAGATGATTTAAATCAATTCTCTTTAATGCCTTGCCGGTATAATACATTAATATTCCACCCTGTTGAGGTATAGTTATATCAATAGTCATAAATCTAGAAGCTTCTACCAGAGGTTTGAGTTCGTTTGCTACTGTAAGCATTGTCTCTGTTGCAAATTGAGCTTGCTCGAGGTAGACGTCTGCATTCTGGGATGCCTGTTTAAACAGCTGCTTGATTAATTCAGGATTCTGAGCTTCAAAAGCCTGTTTGAATTCGTTTAACTCTATGCCCCAGATTCGTT
Organism: uncultured Planctomycetia bacterium; assembly: GCA_964562345.1. GTDB lineage: Bacteria > Omnitrophota > Gorgyraeia > Kaelpiales > Kaelpiaceae > Saelkia. The sequence goes on along the minus strand of CAZLTA010000004.1, from coordinate 2,024 downwards.
TCATCATTTCCCGTAATGGATAATGCCTGATTTCTGAGTGTCCTGTAATAAGGTTACCATAGAAACCTTGCTGCATATCCATAAGCTCTTGATTCGTCATTCCAGCTGCTTCAGCCCAGTGTGAAGAAATCCAATCTGCAAGCATCTGTTCTGAGACAACAGTTGCCTGTTCGTGGGAAAGGCCAGGTATATATACTTCCGCATCATGTGCGGGAATGACTACATTCTGATAAATATTTCCGTTTGCAGCATCATAATCACCTTCAAGGCCTGCAACCAGCGCATTGGCATAAACACTATAATATTCCTGAACGACTTTATCAAATGCATCGTTATATATGCCTTCTACAAGAGAAGTTAAGAACCCAGCCTGAGCAAAGTCGCTGCGCAGGATGTAGTCTCTATCAAGTAATTGGGCTGCCTTAGTATCTAAGTTCTTGCTTGTTTCGATAAAGTCAAATACCAGTTGTTTCAATCGGTTATTTAAATTATCATCTTCTGTTTCTTCTAAGTTTACAAGCAGTTGTGACCAGCCCCACAATTTATAGATGCTTGATATATCATTAAAGAATTTAACACCTTCAGAGTCATACCACTCAGCTGCTTTTATGTTTAATAATTCAAAATTCCCCCAAATATCTACATATTGATCATCCAAGTTATCCATATCAGCAAGGTTTAATTCTTTACCCTGGTATTTCTGCCAGAACAGAATCATCCTTGCCATGTCTTCGTTGCTGGGGTTAGGAAGATAAGGCATGTATCCATCATTTTGTAAATCCTGGATAACACGCAGGACATTGCCAAAATTAGGATTATTGACAATTGCTTCTATCTCTTCATCACTTGCAGGTGTAATTAGCTCGGAATAGAAGCCCAATATCCCCATAGCATCAGTATTCTTTAAAACGGCATCTATTGTATAATCCTTGCCTTCTTCATAAGACCCTACAGCCTGCATCAATTCGGCTGTAGTGAAAAGTCCGCCGTCAATGTCTCCTTCACCTGTGTTCAACAACTGGCTTATCAAGGAGATTTTCCCATATGTTTCTTTTAAAGCATCTTCCTGGCTTAATCCTTTTTTATTCATCGATTCCCATGTCTGTTGAGTCAGCGTTTCAATAAATCCTGCCTGGGTAACATTTGTTTCCGTATCAATTGATTTGCCTAAGAATTGGCTTAAGGTATTATCTTTGTCGGTTATAAATGCAGCGCGGATATTGTCGATAATTGCTTTCTGTTCGGGGTTTGTAAAGTAATCTGTAAGATAATCCTTATTTAAATCTTTTGTAATATCGAACTGAGGGCTGCTCATAGATAGTGCGATGGAAGATAAGAGCCCGGATGTGAAGTAATCCGCAATATCAATATTTACATCCGGCCCAAGATAAGCGGAAAGAAGCCTGAAAGCATGCCCTTTGGCAGTAATTTCTGTTTCTACTTCTTCCAATGTTTTCGTCCCGTATAATACAGGAGTGGCGAAACTACTCAATAGCCAGATATTCCTCATATTAAACATATCAAGAGGTTCAAAATTAGCATCCCAGATGTCTTTAATTTTAGTCAATATTTGTATTTCATCTTTCTGTTGCTGCATTGAAATAAGGATGCTTACGATTTTAAAATCAACACTTTGACCTAAATTACCTAATCGGTCTTTTTCTGCCGTAAGTAGTTCGAAGCAGGATTTAGCTGCCTCTTCAGACCAGTTAAATTGATCTTGTAAATATGTTAATAAATCTGTTTTACTCATTGATGATATATTCTGGGCTTCACTTTGCGCATTATCAATGAAAGACGAAATCCAGCTTCTTGCTGAACTTGCAATATCTTCTTTTGCTGCTTTAGGATCGTACCTTTTTAAATAAATCTTAACATTATTTAAGTAAGTGTTAAAATTAGTAATTATTTCTTCTCTCTTTGTATCTTGTATTTCTCGGTTCGATAAAATCGTTCTAAGCATATCTACTGGGGTACTGCTTTCTAATACTTGGCCCATTACATCTCCGAAATCATCGCCGAGT
>CAZLTA010000003.1:0-19675 GCA_964562345.1 uncultured Planctomycetia bacterium | reverse complement strand
AAAGGAGAAAGATTTTTGTAATCGTCCCACAACCCCAGCAGAAACATAGAAGTAAAGAGAACAAAAATTTTCCAGACGTAGATATCTGACCTGTAGACCGAAACCAAAATTCCTGTTAAAACCGTTAAAAATACCACCAATCCACCGGATGTGGATTCCTCTTTATTCCCGATTTTAAACCCTTTTTTATAAAAAAATTTAGTCAGGAAAAAAGAAACAACAAAGCATATTAAAGCAATTCTAATAATCTCTATCCTATCCACTGATTACCTCCTGGTATATGCTTTCTATTTTACCTAAATTAAGCATATAATCCATCTTTTTTTCTTCCCTAAAATAATTACGGGCATTCGAAGAAAGGACTTTTTTCAATTCGTCATTATCAAGAATTTTTTCTATACACCTCGCCATTTGGTACAGTTTTTTAGGGGGAAACAGAAAACCATTGCTGCCATTTATTATTATGTCTTTAATCCCATCAACTCTCGTTGCAACTATCGGAATCCCTAAAGACATAGCTTCTATAATAACATGCGGCTGTCCTTCAAAAAGACTGGTTAAAACCAGAACATCAAAACTCTTCATTAAATCATAAGCATCTTCTCTCCAGCCCAAGATCTTAAAATTCTCCTTAATATTATATTCTTCAACCATTTTATTTAACCTGTTTTTTAAAACACCATCTCCTACCAATAAAAATTCCAGATTCTTTCTCTTCTTCATCATAATAACAGCAAGCTTAACAAAATCCTGAGGATTTTTCTGCGGTTTCAACGCTGCGATCATCCCTATTCTATAGGATGCTTTTTGATAACTTTTTTCCTCCAGCATAAATCTACTGCCGCTGCGATTGGTTACATTTACTAGTTCATATACAATAGAATACTTGTCTTCACTAGCGATTCTATTTTTAAGCCCCTTATTTTTAATACTTTCCGATACCACTATTATTCTATCCGTTACAACCGCTGTGACTCTTTCTAAAATTATGAAAATATGCCTCACTATCCAATTCTGGTAATCATGAAAAGCAAAGCCATGTACCGTATGTATGCTTTTAGTTCTTAAGGCAAAAAAAGCCGCCCAACGCCCCAGAATACCAGCCTTGGAAGTATGTGTATGGACTATATCAAATTTATTTTCCAAAATAAAAATGAACAGGGAAAAAAAAGCTATTAAATCATAAACAGGATTAACCTCACGCTTCAAAAATCTAACTTCTTTAAATCTCCCCCCAAAAATTCCTTTCGCCTTCCCATATAAAAATCCCCTGGAAGAGGAAACGACAATAACATCATGGCCTCTTTCCAGCAGCCACTTAGAAAGATTTAATGTGGCTTTCTGTGCTCCGCCAAGTTCTAAATTAGTAATTACCTGAAGAACCTTCACAAGGATTAAAGATACCTTTCAATTATCCGGGACAGTTTTAAACCTGTTTTTCTTGCCAAACCAAGTTTAGAAGTTTTTCCTATCAGATCTTTTTCTTTTTCAGAAGCATATTTTAACATTCCTAAAGATGTGCTGTATTCGTTACTTAAAAAACTAGTTTTATTTTTTTCAATTTTTACCGGCTGTTTTAAAATCTCAAATGCAGTACTCTCTAAATCAGGATATTCCAATATACTGCCTCCTGTTATAACAACTCCTTCTGATAGAGAATGGAAAATGTTCCCTTCATCAATATTTTTTTTAACCCGATACAGAATTTTTTTCAAATTTTTCCCCATAATATTCCTGACATTTTCAACCGAAACATTTTCCAAAGCAGTTTTAGACTGAATTAATAAATCACTCTCTTCAGTTATAAAACTCCCCCCGAGGACTTTTTCTAATTCCGTCCAATCCAGATGATAAATTGACTGAACCAGTTCATATGCAGACTTTAAATTGCTGTTAAAAACATCGATATTTTTTAGGATGCCGTTTTTAAAAACGGCGGATTTAACTTTACCCCATCCAATATCTATGAACATTACACCTGCTTTTTTCTGATCTGAATCCAGGAATAGACTCGCTTTTGCAATTATTTCCGGTATGAAATCTTCAATTTCCAGACTGATTTCTGAAAAAAGAGAAAAAATATTATCATAAACAGCAGTAGGAATTGTAATAGCACTAATGGTTGTTTCTATATCCCGGGCTGACATTTTTTCAGGATTTATAATGCCATCCTGTCCATCTACTCTGTATTTTTCAGTCTGAACAAAAATTTCCTTCTCATCCAAACTGATTTTATCCTTTAGAATCTGGCTCTCAAACCTTTCCAGTTCCTTAATGCTTATGGGACGCTGTGGAATATTTCGTTTAAAACATTCTCTCAGATGATAAAACTTGACCTCGCCATTTGAACAATTAAGCAAAACTTTTTTAGGCCTTCTGGAATATTTTTCTTCAAAGCTCTTAAGGATTTCTAAAATGCTGAAAAACAATTTTCTATAATCGGTAATCACACCGCCAAAGCAGCCATCACTGACACCAGAAACCGCCCCCTTTATTTCAAAACCATCTTTTGTAAATTCTCCGCTTATGAGCCTTGTGTTATACGAACCTATATCTAAAGCATACTTAAGCATATTATCTCAGCGCGGAACCAAAATGGCTTTCTCAAATCTCAGATCAATAACTGCAGGATTTAAAGATTTATTTTTAATATCAGCAAGGACTAACTTTAAACGTACCAGTTTCTCTTTAAATCCTTCTTTGCCCAATTTAACTTTAATCCCCTCCGGCAGCAGCAGCATTGTGTTTTGAGGGTCGGAAACATCAACATCAACTCTATTATAATCATCTTTTATTATATCCGCCAAAAGATTCAGGATTTTAAGGCCCGAGAATATTTTAAGTGTAGAATTCTCTTTGCCAATTCTAACTTCTGTAAGGTTTAATCCTTCGATACAGGCCAGACTTTTAATCCTGAAATTGCTCGGGAAGGGCAGTATAAAACCATCCCCATCCAGAGGATAAAACCGGCCCAGGTGAATCTGGGCAGCAGGAATCCTGTTTTTAATGTCTACATCCAAAGATACAGGCATCTTTTTATAGATATGAATTTTTAAAATTTCGGGGTGTTCTGTTGAAATTTTTCTCGATAACCGGGCTGGATTTATTTTAAAAATAGATTCGCCTTTTTTTAAATTCAAATAGCTGAAAGCCTCATCGCCGGTTATTGTTTTACCGCCGTCAATTCTGATTTTTATATCATTTAAAATAAATCTGGGAGAATCACATGTATAAATCTTGATATATTTAACAAAAACTGTCAAAAAAACAATCAGAAACAGCCAGAAAGAAATATTGGCTATTAATTTAATTTTATGTACATCTACTTTTTTAAACATTTTTCACTCTGAAGAGCAGATTTTAACATTTTCAATGCCAGCTCGTCAAATTCAATCCCCGCTGCTTTAGCTGCACGCGGCAAAAGGCTAATATTTGTAAAACCAGGGATTGTATTAACTTCTAAAACATAAACTTCATTTTCATCTCTTGAATAAAGCATATCAACCCGTGAAAAAGAATGGCATCCTAACGCCTTATGGGCTTTCAATGCCAGATCCCTGGCTCTTCTAACTATATTTTCTTCTACATCAGCCGGAATCACATATTCAGAAATACCTCTGGTATATTTCGCATGGTAATCATACATGCCTGAAGAGGAATTAATTCTTATTACAGGCAAAGATTTATTTTCCAGAATACCTACGGTAAGCTCAGCTGCTTTTAAAAACTCCTCCACAATAACTTTACCGTCATAAAACAGCGCTTCTTTTACTGCATGTTTTAAATCTTTCTCTCTATCAACTTTAAAAATTCCTATACTGGAACCCTGGGCAGAAGGTTTTACAATCAACGGATAATTTAAACCGTCCAAATTAAAATCAACATCACTTTCCAGAACTTTGTATTTCGGGGTTGGAATATCTTTATTCTCGAATATAACTTTAGAAGTAATTTTATTCATAGCATATTTAGAGGCCTGAGAATCAGAACCGGTATAAAGATATCCTCCTTCTTCCAAGATACCCTGTAATATCCCGTCTTCTCCAAACTCCCCGTGAAGGGCTATAAAACAAATATCTGCTTTTTCCTCAGCCAGTTTTGTCAAAACCCACTTCTTCAAATAACTCCTGTCTTTGGTCTCAGGAACAATTAAATCGCAGACATCTAAATGCAATCTCCTTAAGGATTTTAATATCGCCTCCCCTGAAAGAAGAGAAATTTCCCGTTCAGAAGAAGGGCCTCCCCGTAAGAGAACAATTCTATGATTTTTAAAGAGTTCTACCATATAATATCCACTTCCGGCTCCAGCCAGACTTTCTTCTCCAGCCAAACCCTGCGCTGAATAACATCTTTTAGAGATAAAACATCTTCCGGGTTTGTATTGCCGGCACTGACTAAAAAGTTAGCATGTCTATCCGAAACAAACACATCGGCTCTCTTTTTCCTCTTCAAACCCATAATATCAATTACCTTCCCGGCTTTAAATTCCCGGGGATTTTTGAAGAAACAACCGCAGGATAAAGACTGCAAATCCTGAGCAGCAAATCTCTGACGGAAAAAATTTCTCATTTTATCCTTAATTTCGGCCCTAGAAGATTGTTTAACCTTAAACGACGCCGCTATTACAATAAAACTCCTCAGATTTGAATCTCTATAACAAAATTCAGCCTCATTTTTGTTAAAAGTTTTAAAATCACCCCGACAATCTAAACAATCTATATCTAAGGCACAACCTGCGATTTCCTTCCCATAAGCGCCTGCGTTACCGGCAACAGACGCTCCAACTGTTCCCGGTATGCCGATTAAAAATTCCAACCCCCCGAGGCTATGCTTAATGCAGTATCCCATCAGTTCATCAATATTGACTCCCGCACCAGTTTTAACTATTCCCTCTCTATGGCTAATGTTCTTAAAAACACCCTCGGCAAGCCTGATTATAACCAGAGGCGATTTTTTAGATACAACCAATGTATTGCTCAAATTGCCCACTACTTTAAATCTGCATCCTGTTTTATTTAAATCCCTGATGACATCTTTCAACTCCTCAACGCTTGAAGGATAGAGTACGGATGTTACTTGGGATTTATAACCGTAATTATCAACTATATAGTCAGGCATTTTTTAAATCTTCTACAAGCACTTGAGAAATTTTATTAATATCTCCGGCACCCAATATTAAAATGATATCACCCCGCATAATCTCCTTCAACACCTCTATTTTGATTTCGTCTTTAGATACATAAATAGTTTTAACTCCCGATATTTCCTGTGCCAAAACACTGGAATCTATACCGGGTATTTTTTCTTCAAAAGCAGGATAAATATCCGTAAGAAAGAGTAAATCTGCTTCTTTAAAACAACTTTTGAATTCATCCCAGAGATATTTCGTCCTGGTATATCTGTGGGGCTGAAAAACCACAACCAGCCTTTGGGGCTTAAGATAATCTTTTACCGTTGCAATAACTTCTCTAATCTCCCGGGGATGATGAGCATAATCTTCCATTACACAAACCCCGGAGGATGAAAATTTAACTTCATATCTTCTCTTTACACCTTTTAAATTTTTAAAAGAATCTGCTGCTTTTAATAAATCTACTTTTAAAATATCCGCCAGCGCAAAAACGGACAGGCTGTTAACTGCCGTTTTATACCCAATAAGAGGCACTTTAACATCAGTTATGTATACATTGTTTTTAAACACCTTCATTCTGCTGCCGCCGGCCCCAATCTCAATTATTTCACCCCGGTAAGCAGCATCTTCATGCAGCCCGAAACTGATATAATCACACCCGCTCTCCCTGGCTGCATCCTTCAATACAGAATCATCGTAAGATATCAGATTAAAACCGGTTTTTTTTAAAAAATTCTTGAACTTTGTTTTTAAAACAGCAATGTCTCCTTGATAAAATTCCAGATGGTCCGAATCTATGGAAGTTATAATTTTTATATCGGAATCAAAATCGATAAAACTACCGTCGCTTTCATCCAGCTCAACAGCATAGGCAGATTCATTCTGGATAAAATTATTCCCCTCATCACAAGACACCCCTCCCAAAAGCATCCCGATATTGAAACCTGTATTTTTTAAAACCTCCGCTGCAAGATAAGTAGTCGTAGTCTTACCATGAGTACCTGTAACAGAAATTATGCTCTTTCCTTTTAAAAATTCTTTTAAAGCCTCGGCCCTGTGAATTAAAGGAAACCCCATGTTTTTCGCCCGTTCATATTCGGGATTATTATTGATAACCGCCGTAGAATAAATAATGCAGTCTCCTTCCCGCAATCTCTCAGCTTGATGCCCTTTATAAACATCAATCCCTTTTGATTCAAGAATAGCCAGCACTTCGCTATCAGGATTTACATCTGAGCCCCTGACTTTATAACCCAAAGAATTGATAAGCTGAGCCAACGAACTCATCCCGATTCCGCATATTCCAATCAAATAATAAGAATCCGGCCTATCCATTTATCACCAGATCCTCAAAACTTTTAGCAGTTAATAATCGGCTCTTTACCATTTTGAGATTACTTTTAATCTGTTCCAATAAATGCTGATTCTGTTCCAAAAATATTATCAAATCTCCAATACTCTTATAATCTACTGTTTCCTGTTCCAGCAAATAGCAGGCTCCTGTTTTAAAAAGATGCTTTGCATTCTCTATCTGATGTTTATATGCATATGGATAGGGGATAAAAACAGCAGGCAGGCTATAATAAACCGCCTCTAAAAGAGTCTGGGCTCCTGCTCTTGAAATAAGCAGATCAGTTCCCCGGTAAAGTTTATTTAAATCAGTCCGATAAGCGAACAATTCTAAATTCAAACTTTGAGATTTTAAAAACTCAGACATTATGTTTTTAACCAGCGGATAGAATTTTTTTCCCGTAATTAAAGTGAATTTAACATTGTGCTCCTTGAAATCATAACTCCTCATCAAATCAATTGTAAGTTTATTCAAAAACAATGAACCCTGGCTTCCTCCTGTAATTAAAACAGAAAACACCCCGCTCTTATTTTGAATATCACCTTCTGTTCCATCAACTTTAATCAAGGGTTTAACCGCAACTATTTTATTCCTCATACGAGGACGAGGACATATTTTGATATTCGGCCAGATAACGAATATATAATCCGCAATTCTTTTCAGCCAATTATTCGCCCGGCCCCATATTACATTAGGTTCATATATTATCGTCTCAGCCCCCAAGATACTGCCGATTAATATCCCTGGAATAGAATAGTAACCGCCAAAACCTATGAAAACATCCGGCTTTTTTATCAAAGCAGCAGTTAAAAGATATAAAAAGACATAAGGAAATTGCAGAATAAATTTGAATTTACTCCTGCAGATTATAACTTTTTTAATATTCCTGCTGTCTGAAACAGGATAGGAGGTAGCCAGATACAAAAATACATTTTGGTTCCTTCCCTGAAGTTTTTTCTTTAGCATTAACGCCGGCTCAATATGGCCGCCGCTGCCGCCGGCAAATAAAAATATTGTTCTTTTTCTTTCCACCCAGCCTCCTGAAGTAAGATGCGAGTTAAAAACAGTACTTACATATTGTCCATTACAGAATTCCTGCTTGAATTCAGAATTAAAGCAACCAAAATCATATTTGCTATTAGAGAAGACCCTCCGTAACTTATAAAAGGCAGCGGCAGCCCCTTTGTGGGCAGTAATCCCAAGCAGACGCCCAAATTAATAACTATCTGATATGAAAAAGACAGAGTTAATCCCAAAAGAAGCAGTTTTTCAAACAGTCCTTTTATTCTACTTAAGAGCTTCAGAAAATTCCAAATCAAAATTATATACGTCAAGAGAAGTAAAACTGTTCCGAAAAACCCCACCTCCTCAGCAATGATCGAAAAAATAAAATCATTATGTGCCTGAGGGAGGTAGAAAAGTTTCTGCCTGGATAAACCCAGACCATGCCCCAGAAATTTTCCTGAACCTATTGCTATAAGAGACTGTATCAGCTGAAACCCTATACTTTTATGATGCTGCCAGGGTGATATAAAACCTAAAACACGAAGCCTCAAATAAGGCAGCTTCCAGAAAGCAAAAAATACAAAAGGAACTGCACCTAAAATTGTATAAAACAGAAATTTAAAAGGCACACCCGCAAAATAAAGTATGGAAGCCGTTAAAATTGCTATAAACATAGCATTGCCGAAATCAGGCTGCAGCAGGAGCAGAACCATTAAAATTGCTGCGATAATATAAATGGGCAAACAAATTATTCTAAAATTTTTGAAATAAAATTTTTTTCGGGCCAGGAAATCTGCCAGGTATATGATATATGCGATTTTGATGAATTCTACAGGCTGAATGCCGAATTTTAAAATCCTGAACCACCTTTTGGCCCCTCCTGCTTTAATTCCAAAAATTAAAACAGCAATGAGAACAAATATGGACAATAATAAAAGCAATCTGCTTTTCTGAAAAACCCTGCTCAAGTCCAGTTTAAACACCCAAAATGAAAAAAGAAGCCCGATAAATACAAATAAAATCTGTCTTTTAACAAAATAAAAACTATCCCCGTATATAATATCGGAATAAATACCTGATGCACTATAGAGGAATAAAACTCCGGCTGAAATAAGCAGTACAACCAGGGTAATTATATTCCATCTCAACTGCTGCATTGTTTAAGTTCCTCAACTATCCTTTTAAATTCATTGCCTCTGTCCTGATAATTTTTAAACATATCAAAACTTGCACACATTGGAGATAAAAGCACTGTATCATGCGGGTTTGCCTCATTAAAAGCGATTTTAACTGCTTCTTCTAAATTATCCGCCAATTTAACCACTTCAACAAACCCGCCTAAGGAAGTCAGGATTTCCCTCTTAGCCTCTCCTATTAATATCATAGCCTTTACTTTTTCTGAGATTTTTTCCCGGATAAGTTTAAAATCCATATTTTTATCCCTTCCTCCGGCAATCAACACTACCTCAGAAGATATATTATTTAATGCCCACATAGTAGCATGGGGATTAGTAGCCTTGGAATCGTTAATAAATTCAACGCCGTTAACAGAACCCAAACTCTCCATACGGTGTTTTAACTTCTTTAACTTTGGAATCTGCGAAAGAAGACAATCTTCTTCAATTCCCATAGACTTTCCTATCAAATAAACAAACTTCTTATTTAAATCCATACCTGGATGATCTACTTCGCTGATATCCAAAATCCTGGAAGGAATTAATCCCGTTCTTTCTTTAACAATTTCTTGAGTTAAGTCTAAAACCGCTATATCATCCTGAATTTGATTTTTAAAAATATTAAATTTCGCATCAATATACTGCTCCATCTTTTGATAGCGGTTAAGATGGTCTGATGAGATATTGAGCAAAGCTGCTATTGAGGGATGAAAATACATAATATCCTCCAGCTGGAAAGAGCTCACCTCCAGAACAACTACGTCTTTAAATTTAAGGTCCAATACTATCTTAGAAAACGGCAGACCGATATTTCCGGCAAGATAGGCAGGGAAACCCGCTTTTTTCAACACTTCATAGATATAAGTAGAAACCGATGTCTTCCCATTGGTTCCTGTTATGGCGATAACTCTGGCCGGACAATACATCCAGGCAAGTTCAATCTCTGAAATCAAAGGCAGATTCTCTTTCTTTACATAATCGACTACAGGATTATCTTTACTGACACCGGGAGAAATAACATATAAAGAAGCACCTTTATAGAAACTCTTCCTATGGCCGCCAAGTTCCACCTCAACACCGCGTTTTTTAAGAGCTGCAGCCCTTTTTCTTAAGTATGCAGTATCACCAATATCGGTGACTTTAACCCTGACCCCTTTTTTAAGAAGCAATCCTGCAGCAGAAAAACCGCTTTTGCCTAAACCTATAATACAAAATAAAACTCCTTCATTCATCTTAACTTTAAAGTTAACAGGCTCAGCAGTGCAAAAATAATAGAAATAATCCAGAACCGCACTATGATTTTAGGCTCCGGCCATCCCTTAATCTGAAAATGATGGTGAATCGGCGCAAAGTAGAAAACCCTTTTCCCCCGCGTTTTGAAACTGAATATCTGAATTAAAACAGAAACAGTTTCTATTACAAACAATCCTCCGATAACAAGCAGAAGAAACTCCTTTTTAATTATTACAGCTACAGTAGCAATAGCACCGCCTAAAGCCAAAGAGCCGCTGTCGCCCATAAATATTTCAGCCGGATATGAATTAAACCAGAGGAATCCCAGCCCGGCACCTATAAGAGCGGATAGAAAAACCACCAGCTCTCCGCTTCCCGGTACGTATGAGATAAGTAGATAAGAACTCAATTTGAAATTTCCCGCCAGATAAGACATAACAGCAAAAGCACTGGCTGCTATTATTACAGAACCGATTGCCAAACCATCCAGTCCGTCAGTAAGATTTACCGCATTGGAAGTTCCGACTACAACCAATGTTACAAAAACAATGTAAAAAATTCCCCAGCACAAAATAACGTCCTTTAAAAAAGGAACCTCAATAGCTGAAGCATAATCCGGTTTATAATAAAGATAAATGCTCAACCCCAGGCCCCATAACGACTGCAAGAGAAGCTTGTACCTCTTTTTTAACCCTTTTTTCCCTTTTTTTATTTTAAGGATATCATCGCAGAAACCAACAAGCCCGAAGAAAGCCAAAGAACACATAACGGCTACGACATAAGGATTTAACACATCTGCAAAAAGCAAGGTGGTAATTAAAGCTGCAAATATAATCAGTAAACCTCCAGAAGTGGGAATTCCTTCTTTGTGAGAATGGTACTGGTACAATTTTTCGCAGTTTTCTCTTTTAACATTTTCAACCAGCCCTTTATTCTTTAAAAACTGAAGGAATCTGGGGTAAAACAGCAGGAAGAGGAAGAACGCACTGCCGCAGGCAGCTATTGCCCGGAAGGTTATATATTTGAACAGATTGAAACCAAAAAATACATCTCTTAACGGATAAAGAATTTTATAAAGCATTTCTTTCTGATATTTTTTCCTTAAACTGGTTTAATACTAAATCAATTCCCATATTCCGGGAAGCTTTAAAAAGTAAAAGCGCTTTTTCACCCGCCAGCTGATATAAAATATCCGCCATATTCCCAAAATCTGAATAATATATTCTCTTTTTAGAAACGCCGTTTTCCAGCAATCCTTCAACAACATATTTTACCTCATTTCCGTAACATAAGAAATAATCTATATTAAGTACAGAGGCAAAAACACCGGCATCAAAATGCGCTTTTTGTGCAAATGGCCCTAATTCCAGCATGTCTGAAATAATAGCTATTTTTAGCCCCTCATAATTTAAGGATGAAATAAATTCTAAAGCCGCCCGCAAAGCAGCAGGGTTAGAGTTGTAACTGTCATCTATAATATCAATATCCCCAAATGAATAATGGCACATTCTTCCCGGCAAAGGATTGAAATCAGAAAGCGCTTTTTTACAATCTTCCAAATCAACGCCAAGTTCAACTGCCACAGCAACCGCAGCAATTATATTGCAGGCGTTTTGTTTTCCTAAAAGAGGTACAGAGATTTCAAACTTTCCCCCAATAGCTAATTCGGTTTTTAAAAGACCGATACTTTTAATTTCAGCCCAATAATCATTTTTACTAATCAGCCCAAATGTTTTCAGGTTTAAAGATTTCGAATATTCCTTTTCTACTTCAGCAGCATAAGTATTATCTAACGAATAAAACGCCAGAGAACTGCTGTTCAAATTTTTAAAAAGTTTGATCTTTTCCCGAAAGATTTTATCTTCCTGCTCTAAATATTCAGTATGCACAGGGTATATATTTGTTATCAGTCCGTGGTCGGGCTTTAGAATATCCAGAAGAACATCCATTTCTGTAAATTTTGAAATCCCCAGTTCAAAAACAGCAAATTCATACTCAGAAGAACAATTTAAAATATTAAGACTCAGTCCCAGGATATTATTTTGATTAAGATAATTTTTATAGGTAGAATATCTGGCATTTAAAAGCCCGGCGGATAACTCTTTTACCGTAGTCTTCCCGGTGCTTCCGGTCACAGCTAAAACCGGAAAATTGATTTTTCCCCTTTTATATTTCGCAAGGTCAATTACAGCCTGATAAGTATCAGGCACCCGAATGAAAAAATTATTACGGCTGGAATGCAGCAAATTATCAGGAATATCTTCATCATATATTACGCCCCGAGCACCTTTATTCAAAGCATCAGGTATAAAATCATGCCCGTTGAAATCAGCACCTTTAAAGGCGATAAAACAATCTCCTTTTTTTATAGACCTGGTATCTATCGAAAAAATTTTAACGGGAAGATCCTCACCAGCGGCTGCTAAAATTCCTCCCGGAGTATTTTTTGCTATTTCTGCAGTAGTTAATTCAAATGACATTTGCCATCTCTTCCATGGTCCTTTTTGCCAATGCCCTGGAGACAACTTCTTTATCATCAAACGGAATAATCAAATTTCCCGTAATCTGATATCTCTCATGCCCCTTGCCTGCTATTAATATTAAATCGCCTTCTTCTGAACAAACAATAGCTTTTTCAATTGCCTCTTTCCTGTCAGGAATAACTATGCATTTCTCATCTATTGCCGGTATACCTTTTCTGATATCATCGATAATACACATCGGATTTTCATCCCGGGAATTATCTGAAGTAATTATCACTTTATCTGCAATACTTGAAGCAATTTTTCCCATAAGAGGCCTTTTTTCTTTATATCTATTGCCCCCGCATCCAAACACAACCCATAGTTTACCTTCACATAGTTTCTTAAGAAGCGTCAAAATTACTTCCAATGCTTCCGGAGTATGTGCATAATCTATAAAAACTTTTACGCGGCGAGAACCGAAAATACGCTCCAGCCGCCCCCTAACACCTGCAAAATTTTCCAGAGCATATAAAATATGTTCTTTATTTACACCGAACTTAAAAGCCAAGGCAGCCGCAGCAAGAATATTACAAATATTATGCTTCCCGAATAAAGCAGTATAAACTTCCAGCTCTTCTTTAAATGCTTTGATTTTCAACTGCATTCCTCTAATACCGATATCGTATTCTGTAACCCGCACATCAGCATCTTCTGAAAAACCATAACTTATTTTCTCCTGAACTACTTCCTTAAAAAGCCTTCTGCCGTATTCATCATCTATATTGATAACGGCAAAAGCTTCCTTTTTCAGCAATTGGCTGAATAGAATTTTCTTAGCCTCATAATAGTTTTCTATATCACGGTGGTAATCTAAATGGTCCTTACCCAGATTGGTAAAAACAGCGGCATCAAAATTCAGCCCTTCCAATCTGCCCTGATAAAGGCCGTGAGAAGAAGCCTCCATCAAAAGGGCATCACCGGAGGTATCTGCCGTCTCCCGCATATACTTCTGGATAGTAATAGAATCCGGTGTTGTATTGACTGCAGGAATTTCTCTATTGCCTATTTTATAGCAGATTGTTCCGATAACGCCGCACGAAATGCCTGCTGTTTTAAATATTTCTTCCAGAAGAAAACTCACGGTAGTTTTGCCGTTGGTCCCTGTAATACCTATAACATCAAGACAGTCCGCCGGATTTCTGTAATAATTAGCAGCCAGTTTATGAATGATTTCTTTTGTATCTTTGACTTTTATCAAAACAACATTACCGCTGAACAAAGAATCTTTAAATTTACTTTCTTCAGCCACAACAGCACATGCCCCGCGTTCAATGGCCTGGTATATAAAATCATGCCCATCGCAATGTGTACCTTTTGCGGCAATAAATATAAAATCTTTTTGAACCTGGTTGGAATTAATACTTATCCCTCTTATATCCAGATTATTAAAATTAGCGGAATTAAATTCAATTCCAGATAAAATGTCTATTAATTTCATATTCCGGCCTTTCTTTTCTTTCTGAAACCCTTAAATATAGCAATGCCTTCTCGGCTATCGTTTTAAACGCAGGAGCACATACAACCCCGCCGAAATGAACAGGATGAGGCTCATCAACTGTAACAACTATTACCATTTCAGGCTCTTCAACAGGCAGAAATCCTATAAAAGAAGCCACATATTTATTTTTATAATAACCTCCTTTAATTAAATCTGCCTTCTGGGCAGTACCTGTTTTACCGGCTGCAGAATACAGAGAGCTTCCGGCAGCCTTCCCTGTCCCCTCATCAACTACTTCTTTTAACACTAATTTTAATTTTTCGGCAGTTTCAGGATTAAGTATCCGCTTGCCGATTTCTGGTTTTATCTCCTTGATTCTAATTCCATTCTCATCTCTTATCTCTTTAACTATATGAGGCTTGACAGGATAACCGCCGTTTGCAATTATACTCATAACTTCAGCAAGCTGAAGCGAAGTAACAGCCACTTCCTGGCCTATTGAGATAGAAGTTTGGCTGTAAGAACTCCATGTATCAGAGACCTTCAAAATCCCGGATTCCTCTCCCGGCAAATCAATACCTGTTTTTTCTCCAATGCCGAAATGTCTTAAATAATCATAAAATATATTTTTATCAAGAGGAGCTATACTCTTAGCGATTCCAATGTTGCTTGATTTGACTACAACAGATTTAAAATCCAGCCATTGATATTTATGATAATCATGCAGGGTGCGTTTCCCCATCCTGTATTCTCCGTTTTCACAATACACCTTATCCTTTAATTTTACAACCCCCTGATTTAAAAGCGCCGCAGCCGAAATTACTTTAAATACGCTTCCCGGCTCAAAAAGAGAAGATATAGCGAAATTTTTCATATTTTCTACATCACTCTGCTTAATTTCATTAGGATTATACCCGGGGCAATTGGCCAAGGCCAGAATTTCCCCGCTAAACGGCTCCATTATTACAATAGAAACTTTTTGGGCTTTATACTGCCCGTATAATTTTTCTGCCTCCTCTTCAGCATAATTCTGCAGGACCTGGTCAATTGTAAGAATCAATGTGTTTCCATCTTTAGGCTGCATATACGTCTTACCGAACCCATCAAGATATAGATTCCTGCCGTCTTCTAAAGTTAGCATATATCCGGGAGCTCCTTTTAAAATATCATTATAATAGAGTTCCACACCGCTTATACCGCGATTATCAACATCAACCGCTCCCAAAATCTGGGCAGCCAATTTATCCTGAGGATAGACCCTGAGCCTTTCAATCTTCACTCCCAGCCCTTTTATGTTTAGACATTTCAATGCATCAACGATTGACTTATCCTTTAGACCTCTCTTTAACCAAACAAAGTAACTATCGCGATGCAATTTATTAAGAACCTTTTTATAATCCAAATCCAGAACCTGGCTGATTTTCTCCCCCGCCGTTTTTTCATCAACTACCTGTCTGGGATTGATAAATACAGAATATACATCTCTATCCATAGCTAACACCCGATTCAACCTGTCCAATATTTCACCTCTTTCACCGTTAACAACCAGATATTTTTCCTGCTGCTTAAGAGCTAATTTATAGAAATACTCTCCTTTGATTATTTGCAGATAAATCAGTTTTAAAACCAGTATAAAAAAAAGAAAGATTAATAGAATCTTTAACTTTACAATTTTTATTTCAAGCAATTTGGTCTCAGAATTCTTTAAGGAATTTCTACAGCAAACGAAACATTCCCGGAGTAAGATGACCCCTCTTTCTTTTCAACGGGTTTAACAAAAGGAACTTTTACCACCCGCGCTGATTTTGCAAAGTTAAACCCCGCTTTAGAAGCAAGAAGTTTATCCCGCAATAAAACTGGATTTTCCAAATGCTCAATTTTACAAACCAGCTCTTCTTTTTTCAATGATTCTATCTTTAAATATCTTTTTAACCCGGCTTGATGATAACTCTGTTTTATCAGAGACATTCTTTGTTCCAGGTACATAAAAGACAAAACCGTTAAAAAGATTATGCTGAAAATACTTCTAAAATGCATGAAATCTGTTTTTTTCATAGCATAAATATCTTTAGTAATACATTGGTATGTCCATTTTTAAGTTTTTTGCCGACGCGCAGCTTTGCACTGCGTGATTTGGAATTCACCTTTCTCTCCAAATCAGCAGGGACTAAAGGCTTGGGAGTTAAAATTTCAAAATGGCCTGATTTTTTATAATCCCGGAAAGTTCTTTTAACTATTCTATCCTCTAATGAATGGAAACTTATCACCGCAATTTTACCCTCGGGCAGTAATACCTCTATTGCGTCTTTTAAAGCTGACATCAGGTTTTCAAGTTCCCTGTTTACAGCAATCCGCAAAGCCTGAAATGTCCTGGTTGCAGGATGGATTCTTTGCCTCAAATATGAGGATGGTATTGCTCTGAGAATTATTTCTACTAATTCTTTTGTTGTTTCAATAACTTTTTCCCGTCTTTTATTCACTATCCCGCGTGCAATACGCAGGTAATATCTCTCCTCGCCAAAATCCCTGATAATTTTAGAAAGTTCTCTTTCGGAATAATAATTGACTATGTCATAGGCGGTTAATTTTTCACGTTCATCCATTCTCATATCAAGAAAACAATTCTCTTTAAAGCTAAAGCCCCGTCCGCTGTCCAGCTGATAGGAAGACATTCCTAAATCGAAAAGAACAGCATCCACTTTTTCTATATTCAGAGAACCCAAAATTTTCTTTAGATTGACGAAATTATCCTGAAACAAATAGAATTCATCTTTAAAACGGGGGAAACACGCCGCTGCCATTTTTATGCTCTCCGCATCTTTATCTATCCCTATTAATTTCCCGCCCGGAAGTATCGCTTCTAAAATCCTTTCAGAATGCCCGCCCATTCCCAAAGTGCAGTCTAAAACCACATCACCTTCTTTAAGAGACAAATACTCCATTACCTCATCAAGCATAACCGGAATATGCGCCTTTTTTTCCTTAGAATCCATAATTACCTCTTTTATTAGAACATTCATTCTTCAATAAGTTTTTCTGCAATTTCCTCAAAATCTGCAAGATGTGTTTTACAAAACTCAT
The DNA here is from genome assembly GCA_964562345.1 of uncultured Planctomycetia bacterium. Lineage (GTDB taxonomy): Bacteria > Omnitrophota > Gorgyraeia > Kaelpiales > Kaelpiaceae > Saelkia. Next base: position 2,736 of record CAZLTA010000003.1, on the reverse strand, counting down.
CCCATTTATTCTTATTCCAGATTTCAATTCTGCTGGAAACACCAATAATTACGATTTCTTTCCTTATTCCTGCATAATCTTTAAGATAGGACGGTATTAAAAACCTGCCCTGGGAATCAGTCACAATTTCAGTGGCACCAGAGAAATAAATTCTATTAAAACTCCTGGCGTCTTTTTTCATTATTGAAAGTTCCTTGAACCTTTCCTCCTGCTGCTTCCATTCCTTTTCGGCAAATAGGAACAGACATCTTTCCATACCGCGGGTTAAATAGAATTTTTTTATTATCTGTTGTTTGGCTAATTGCCTGAATTTGGCAGGAAGGACTGTTCGTCCTTTTTCATCCAATGTATGTGTGTATTCTCCGTAAAACATATACCACTTTGCTCCACTTTATTCCACAACAGGTATTGTATAGACATATAATACTCCCTGTCAAGAAAAAAATAGGAAATTAGAAATGAAAAGAATTTAAGAAGTGCTACATTACTTATCTAAAAAACGCCTCAATAGTATTACTTCAATAAATAAAGATAAAATTGAACTTGTCGATAAAAATAATACTTTAATATTAAAACTTTTAGATTTACCAAAACGCCGAGGAGTAAAAGGAACTTCAATTTCACAAACATTAAAATTTTTCAATAAAGCCTTGACCACAAGTTCTAATTCAATAGTAGCTCCAGATTTTTTTAAACTGAATTTTTCTAAAACTTTTCGCTTAACCATTTTAGTCCAGCCAATATCATTTAGCGGAATCTTAAAAAAAAATCTGGCCAAGAAATTGTATGTTTTAGAAACTACTCTTCTTAAAAAAGGATAATATTTATAGCGCTCAACCCTATAACCAGCAATTATTTCAGCTTTATCAGAATTATTAATATAAAGGTCCAATTGCTCTACAGTAAATTGACCGTCTCCTGCAATCATCATTACCCATTGTTTTGTGGCCAGACTATACCCCATCTTCATCAATTTTCCTAACCCCTGTCTAGTGGAAAAATTAAAATATTTAATTCTATAGTCTTGACTTGAAAACATTCTCATTATATCGAGCGTGTTATCAGAGCTAGCATCATTTAAAAGCAGAAGTTCATAATCTATGCTGTTTTTTCTCAAATAATCAAGAATATTACAACAAACATAAGACAAGTTTTCTTCTTCATTGTATGCAGGTATAAAAATACTGATTGAATCCAACATCATTTTTCTATCCAAAAGTTACCCAGTGCTAAACAGTCTATTGCTGTACTTACAAAAACCTCTAAAGCATCTTCGGGACTCCTTGCAATCGGTTTTCCTTTAACATTGAGACTCGTATTTAAAAGCACTGGTATACCCGTAAAGTTTTCAAACAGGTTCAAAATTTTATAAAAACTAGGAGAATTGTCTTTATCTACAATTTGTATCCTGGAAGTTGAATTAATGTGAACTACTGCAGGAATTAATTTTTGAAACGCTTTTTTAATTATAGCATTTATAACCATGAATTCAAAATTCCCCCTGCTATTTGCTGGAAATTCATAGAAATCATTGGCTTTTTCTTTTAAAATAGAAGGGGCAAAAGGTTGAAAATTTTCCCTCAATTTTACAAAGGTATTAATTTTGTATTTAAAATCACTGTTACCTGGATCTGCAAGAACTGACCTGTTACCTAAAGCCCGCGGTCCATACTCCATAGCACCATTAAATACTGCTACTATTTTACCTCCAGCAAGCGCTCTTGCTATTTCCCTCTCTATATTTTCAAAATACCTGTAAGATATTCCCAATCTGTTTAAAATATCTTTAATACAATCGTTGTCATATGATTCCCCGAAATAAAGGTGCTTCAATCGAAATGGATGAAATTCACCTTTCATATAAGAATAGTACACAGCAGCCCCAAGAGCTAAACCAGCATCATTCGCTACCGGCTGTACAAACAATTGTTTTAATCTGTTTGAATACAGCAGCTTAGAATTGAGTTCAGAATTAAGAGCAATCCCGCCTGCAAGACAAAGCGTGTCACATTTAACCTCTCTATCTAAATAATTCAATAGGTTAAAATAAACATTTTCTAATAAATCCTGACTTGCCTTAGCTAAATCTTTATGAAATTTCCTGAATTTTTCATTTTTTAATCTATGGTTTTCTTTGATTCTTTTTACAAAAGCGGAAGTAAAAACAGGCTCCTGGAATGAAGGATTAGATTCTCCCGGCTTGAACCTTGAATCTATGTATTTAAGATTAAGCTTATACCCGCCTGAATTAACTTTCAGCAACCAGCTTAAATCAATCAAAGGCTTACCGTATGCCGCAAGAGCCATTGTTTTACATTCATCATTATTATATTGAAAACCTAGATATTGTGTAATAAGTGCATAAAATAGCCCTAAAGAATTGGGCTTTAAAAAACATTTCAACTCTTTGATGTTTCCATCTTTGGCATAATAAAGAACCGTACTTCTGGAATCTCCAGAAAGATCGGCAGTAATTATATAACTTTCTTTAAATCCGCTCATAAAAAAACTACTGGCAGCATGTGCAAAGTGATGATCTATAAGATCAGTTGGTATTTATATATGTTCCTAGAATTGAACTTATAGATCATGAAATTGCATATGATGCCAGTTTGTTGGGAATATCTAAACAAAATTATTTGCATATAAGTGATCTTGATGATACACCATTAGTTCAATTGACTCCTCATCTCGACACCGTATACAAATTTATCGAATCGAAATTATCTGAAGGAT
>CAZLTA010000002.1:0-22211 GCA_964562345.1 uncultured Planctomycetia bacterium | reverse complement strand
TGGGGTCATCAATGGCAGCAAATAAGACTTACTGCCAAAGATGACCAATAGAAGAATTGATTCTCGATAATGAAGCAAATAGATATTAATCGTTTAGAATCTTTACGAAAAAAGCTTCTATTTAGTGACCGGGGGATTTTTGAGAAAACGGTATATGCGTTTAATCTTTTGCACGAATTACTTTGTTTCTACCCCGGTTTGATTTTTAAAGGCGGAACGTCTATCATTTTGCATATGTTTCCACCTGTCCGGCTGTCGATTGATGTCGATATTATTTTGCCGGTAAAGGAACGAACAGGCTTAAAAGATGCTCTTATCAAAATGGCTTCAAAATCAGAATGGTTTGATGCCGTAGAGGAAGATATCCGCGGCGGAAGAATACCGAAGGTACATTATAAGTTTCAGTTTACTTCGCAATTTTCGCGTATTCAGCAATATATACTTTTAGACGTTATTTTTAGCGAAAATCCTTATAAAAAATTAGTCAAAAAAGAACTATCAAATTTTCCCTTGGTTTTTTTTGATTCGAACGAAGTTGTTCGTGTTCCAACGCCGGAGGGTTTATTGGCAGATAAAATGACAGCTGTATCACCTAACACTACGGGTATACCTTTGAACAAAAAGCGGTCAATGGAAGTTTTAAAACAGGTCATTGATTTAGGGGAGCTTTTTAGTATTGTAAATGATATTAATGATGCCAGAGGAAGTTTCTTAAACGTTGCACAGCAGGAAAATGATTTCCGGGGGACTTCGTATTCTATTAAAGAGATTGCAGGAGATATTACTAATATCGCTTTTAGGTATTCGCAATCCTTATTAAAAGGAGCGGATAATTCATTTCCAGAAATCTCTTTCATTAACGATGGTTTAGGAAAGTTAAGCAATCATTTAAGGAAAAAAATTGGACAACAGGAGATTAAAATTGCTCTTGCAAAGATTGTATATATGGCAGATGTGTTTAAAGATAGTAATCCTGTCAAGATTGTCAAAAAAGTAGATTCGTCATTAATTAAGGGGAGGAAGCTTCCTGAGGAATACAAAATCCTTGAAAGATTGAAAGTTGTTAATCCTGAAGCGTATTTCTATTGGATTTTAGGGGTCGGAGGCAGTTAAGATGTGTCTCTGAAAAATGGGAATATCGCAAAAAGTGCAGCAGAGGATTGCAAAACCAAATAGCAAAGTTTTTAACTAATAAATTTTAATTGCGGGTTTTTGAAATATAGGCAGTTTTTTAAAAATATGTTGTTTAAAAATATATCCCTTACTTTCGTACTTGACGATTTCCTTACTATATGGTATATTTATAACAGAGTAAGGAGGTAAGAAGTATGACTATTACAATGACTGCGAAAAACCAGATAACGATTCCTAAAAAAATAGCTTCTATTTTAGGGTTAAGTAAAGGTGCAATGTTTAATGTTAAAGTGCGTAAAAATAAAATAGAATTAATACCGCTTGAAGTTAACGAAAAAGAATTTCCTCCTGAAGTTTATCGGAAATTAGATACTCTTTCAGCTAAAGAAAAAGGAAAGGAAATGCCATTAACGGCTAAGTTTGTCTCCGATTTAAAAAGTGGTAAAATTTAAAAGATGGCTTTAAAGTTATATTTTCGCCCCTCTTTTAAAAGAAGTCTCAAAAATTTAGGGAAACAGCAAAAAATTGTAGTTGCTTCAATCATGGAATCTTTAAATGTTTATTACGCCAATAATTGTGATTTGCAGAAGGCAAAAGAATTATCGGCTGGATTTTTTTACAAACAGTTAAGAAAGCCGTACTATGAAGCTGGTATAGAGAAGAATATTCGTGTTGTGATAAGGAAAGAAGGCTGGATGTGCATAGCAGTTTTGGCGGGTAATCACGACCAGATTAAAAGATTTTTATCAGAATCCTAATTCAAATCTTTGTTCAAAACTAATTTCTAAACATGCGTTTATTTTTTGTTTGCTGTTACAAAGAATGGTAATTGTAGCCGGCAGCAAATAACGATTCATTATAATGAATGATAGGGATTAAATAATGAATGGCCAACACGATATTGTGAAAGATTATAAAAAGATGCTGTACCATCGGCGTCTTTAAAAATTTTATCTTTTCTTTCGCGGTATTCGAGTAAGATATTCTGCTAAGAAGGAATTAAAGATATTGTTAAATTAAGTGCAGGTTGTCATAAGAGACTCCTTGCGAAGAAGCAGCTTTTATGTTGTTTCTTAAACATGAATAAAAAGCAGAAAATAGAAGAATGGATTAAACAATCAGAATATGATTTTAAGACAGCTCAAGCCATGTTTTCTACCGGGAGGTATGTTTATATTGTATTTATGTGTTATCTCGCTTTGGAAAAAATTTTGAAGGCATTATATTTTAAAACACTAAATGTGAATCCTCCCAAAACGCATGACCTTTTATTTTTAATCTCCAAAATAGATAGGAAATTACCTGATGAAAAAATGAATTTTTTAAAAATTTTAAATAATGCTAGTATCCCAACTCGTTATCCAGAAGATTTAGCAAAAGTTCTATAAATATATAATCGGGTTAAGACAGAAGAAATTGTAACACAAGCCGGAAGGGTTATGAGATGGCTGAAATCGATATTAAAAAAATAAAAAAGCATTTAAGTCAAATTTTGAAAAAATATGATATCAAGGCAAAAAGGGTTGTAATTTTTGGTTCTTATATAAGGAAAAATAAAGTACCCAATGATGTTGATATAGGGATAATCTCTGGTGATTTCAAGGATAAAGATTTTTGGGAAAGAGCAGAAATAATTGGTAATATTCACTGGGAATTAGTAAATATTTTAGACGTTTCTCTGGATATAGTAGGTATTTCTCCTCAGGAATGGAAGAAAGACTCAGGGATAATAAGTTATATTAAAGAGGGTAGAGTTATAATTTAAATATTTTCTCGATTTTCTCCTGAATTATACTAATGCCATAATTTTTCCAAATCTGCGTTTTGGTTAATTATTCTTGACCTTTTTCCCGCCAGGTTTTATAATAAAAAATGGCTCTGCAGTGAACGCTTTGTTGGTTAGATTAATTTTGAGTCAAAAAAGAGTATCGGGAGCCTGCTTTGAGATGGTTTAGTGAGTGCTATGCAATTCGGCGTTCAGATGCTGTCTCATAGGGTACCCACTTATAAAACATACTCAATACTTTCTAATCAGCGGCGGCACCGCGGAGTTTTTTATTATATAGATTGTTTCATTTTGTAGTTATTTTTAACTAAAAATAGTATTGTTGAAAATTTTTAATGCGATTTCTACAGGCCAATTTTGCGGGATAACAAGATTAATAATATATGAAATGTTTATATTTAATAAGGTGGTTTTTAGACTCGAATGTTGATTAAATGAACTAAAGTTTATTTATTTTTGTTTTAAGCAGATACTTTGCTATAATGAAATCAAACTTGGCAGTAAAGATTAAAAATATTGCAGAATAGGAGCAGTTTTTATTAATTAAGGGGATTTATTATGGTAGTAAAAGAGATTAAGGAAATTTTAAGAAAACACAAAGTGCTGTTGGAGCAGAAATACAAAGTAAAGAACATTGGTATCTTTGGCTCCTGTGCAAGAGGAGATGAAAACAATACCAGCGATATTGATATTCTGGTGGATTTTATTGAGCCTCCGGATATGTTTGAATTTATTCAGCTGGAAAACTTTTTAAGCAGTATACTTTCTGTCAAAGTTGATTTAGTAACACGCAAAGCATTAAAGCCGCTAATAAAAGGTGATATCCTAAAAGAAACTGTGTACATATGAGAGAGAGAAATCATAAGGTATATTTTAAAGATATTTTAGATTCGATAGAGAATATAGAAAAATATATCAAGGATTTATCTTTTGATGAATTTTCGAATAATAAAATGGTTGTAGATGCAGTGATAAGAAATTTTGAAATTATTGGAGAGGCATCAAAGAATATACCTGATGATGTAAAAGTTCTTTATAAAAATATCCCCTGGAAAGAGATGGCTGGAATGCGGGATAAAGTAATTCATGAGTATTTCGGTATAGATTTAGACATAGTGTGGAAAACTGCAAAAACCCGCCTTTTAAATATTGCTGATTCTTTAAAGAGTATTTTGCTATAATTAATTTTTAAGAAATATCACAGTCGAACATTTGGATTAGGAAGTTTTAATTTGTCTATCTTTAGATTTATTAGGTTAAAACTGTTTTTTGTTCCAAAACACCGTCTAATCTGTTAAAATTTATCAGCGTTATGAAAAAGAATAAACCCACATTGGAAAATATTATAGAACGGCTTAATTCATTCTGGAGAAAGCAGGGCTGTGTAATTTTACAGCCCTATGATTTAGAGGTCGGGGCCGGGACATTTCACATTGCAACATTCTTCCGTTCCTTAGATAAAAAGACTTCCAAATCGGCATATGTCCAGCCTTCCCGCAGGCCGGCTGACGGCAGGTATGGAGATAACCCTTTGAGAGCAGGGGCGTATTATCAGTATCAGGTGATTTTAAAGCCGGCGCCTGCCGATATTAAAGATATTTATCTAAGAAGCCTTAAGGCGATAGGGTTTGATTTAGAAAATTATGATTTAAGATTTGTGGAAGACGACTGGGAGTCGCCTACTCTCGGCGCCTGGGGATTAGGCTGGGAGGTATGGTTAGACAGCCTGGAAGTTACCCAGTTTACGTATTTCCAGCAGGTTGGAGGAGAGGATTTGGATGAAATGCCTGTTGAGATTACGTACGGGCTGGAACGCCTTGCGATGTACCTTCAGGGAGTTTCTTCCATTTCGGATTTAGACTGGGACGGCAAGGTTAAATACGGCGAACTGCACGATATACGGGAGAAAGAATTTTGTGAATATAATTTTAATGCCGCAAATGTGGATATGTATAAACAGCTGTTTGAAAGTTTTGAGAAAGAATGTGAAAATCTTATCAATCTTAAATTAGTGTATCCGGCTTATGAGATGGTTTTAAAACTTTCTCACGCCTTCAATATTCTTGATGCGCGGGGTGCCTTGAGCGTTACCGAAAGACAGAATTACATAGCAAAAATCAGGTCTAAAGCCAAATCTTGCGCCGGCCTATATCTATCAGCTCAGGTTGAGGGATGAAAACAGACAAGTTCAAAAGTTTCCTGATAGAAGTTGGAGTTGAAGAAATACCGACCGGGCTGGTTGATTCAATCAGAGAGCAATTCAGGCAGAATTTCCTTAAAGAATTATCAGAGAATAATATTCCCGCAAAAAATGTTAAAGCAGATGCAACAGCTTTAAGGGTTGTTCTATACGGAGAAGCAGAGTCTGTGAGCCAGCCGCGGGATAAAAAAATCCAGGGCCCCAGCGTTAAAGCGGCATTCGATAATAACGGCAGTCCGACAAAAGCGTATTTCGGATTTGTGAAGTCGCAGGGTGCGGATAAAAAAGATGTTGTTGCTGAAGAGACCTCCCGGGGGAAATATATTTTTGTAAAAAAGAAAGAACAGGTGCGGCAGACTTCCGAAATTATTCCCGAAATTATCCCTTCTGCTTTATCTAAAATATCCCTGCCCAAATATATGAAATGGGACGGTTCGGGGTTTAAGTTCAGCAGGCCCGTCAGGACTTTACTTGTTATATTCGGGGGCAGGGTCTTAAGATTCAAGTTTCAAAATATAACATCTTCGGATTATACACTGGTTAGAGAAGGTTCTGTTTACAAAAAAATAAAAGTTAAAAGTATAGAGGATTATTTCAATAAGATGAAACAGGAGAAAATCATAATCTCTCCTGAGGAAAGAAAACAGAAAATTAAGCGTCTGCTTGAGGCAGAAGCCCGTAAAGTGAATGCTGTGCTTTATCGAAATCAGGAGCTTTTATCCGAGGTCAGCAATCTGGCTGAAAGGCCGAATGTCTTGGTGTGTGAGTTCGAAAGAGAGTTTTTAAAGCTTCCGGCTGTTGTGCTTCTGGCGAGTATGGCGAAATACCAGAGGGTATTTGCGCTGACGGATAAAAATGACAAATTCTTAAATAAGTTTCTTGCCGTTATTGAGAATAAACCGAAGGATACATCAGGCGTTAAGAAGCATTATGAATTTGTGCTCAATGCCAGGCTTAAAGACGCTGAGCTTTTCTATCGCGGGGATATTAAAGAACCGCTTGATGCAAAAGTTGATAAATTAAAAGGCGTTCTTTTGCACCGGAAGCTGGGCAGTCTGTTTGATAAAGTGAAAAGATTAGAAACAGCGGCTGATAAAATCGCAGCTGCTTTATCGTTAAATAAACAGGAGCATAAGAATCTTCTGCGTGCAGTATATCTTTCCAAGGCGGATTTATTGACCAGAATGGTTTGTGAATTCCCGAGCCTGGAAGGAATTATGGGCGGGGTATATGCCGAATATTTTAAAGAACCTAAAGATGCTGCTGCTGCTATTTCCGAGCATTATAAACCCCGCACAAATGACGATGGTTTAGCCAATAATAAATTAGGCGCGCTTTTATCCATGCTGGATAAGATTTATAACGTTATCGGGATAATAGGTATTGGAATTACGCCCTCGGGCAGTGCAGACCCGTTTGCTATCCGCAGGCAGATTCAGGCGGTTGTAAGAATATTGGTCCAGTATGGGCTGGAGTTATCACTGGAAGATTTGTTCAGTATTATTTATGATGTTTTGAGAAATAATTTAACGGCAGATGAAGAAGAAACAAAGAATATATTTTTAACTATGGCTAAGGAACGTTTCTGCGTTTTGATGAAAGAAGAAGATATCCCCGTTGACCTGGTGAATGCGGTTATAAATGCGGATTTTAAAGTTCCTTTCGATGCATACCTGAGGATAAGGAAACTGTTGACAATTTATGACAAACGGGATTTTTACCGGGCGGCAAAAGTTGCCGAGAGAACTGCAAATATTGTTAAAGGCGAGAAGGGTCTGGATAAAGAATCTGCTGATCCCAATCTGTTTAAAGAAAAAGAAGAGCAGGAGCTCTGGGAAGTTTATTTGAAACATAAAGACAAAATTATAGAAAAAATTAACAATAAAGAGTATGATACTGTAACGGTTTTGTACGGGAGGGTGTTTTATGCTATAATACATCGGTTTTTTGACGAGGTTTTAGTCAATGTAGAAGACCGTGTTTTGAGAAGGAACAGGAAAGTAATGCTGTATTTAATCAATAATCTGATGGCTCAAAGAGTTGCGGATTTAAAAGAAATGGAGGTATTGAAAGATGCAAAGTGATTACGAGAAATCGGAGGAAGAAACTATGACAGCCAATAATTATATTTATTTTTTCGCCAAAGGTCATGCTGACGGCGATACTGCTATGAAGGATTTACTGGGCGGCAAGGGTGCTAATCTGGCTGAGATGACAAATTTGGGGGTGCCTGTCCCGCCGGGATTTACAATTTCAACTAAAGGCTGTATTTATTATCAGGATAATGAGAAATGGCCTGCCGGTCTGGAAGACGAACTGAAGCAGTCGATGAAAAAACTTGAAGAGATTACCCAGAAAGGGTTCGGAGATAAAGAAAATCCTCTTTTAGTTTCTGTCCGTTCCGGCGCAAAGGTTTCAATGCCCGGGATGATGGATACAATCCTGAATTTAGGGCTTAATGATGAAACTGTCCAGAGGATGATTGCTAAAACAAATAACCCCAGGTTTGCTTATGACGCTTACAGGAGGTTTGTCCAGATGTTCGGGGATGTTGTTTTAGGTGTTGAGCATAGTAAGTTCGAAAAATTGCTGAACAATAAAAAGAAAGAAAAAGGCGTAGAATATGATACCGGCTTGGAAAGTTCTGATTTAAAAGAACTTGTTGCGGAATATAAGAAGATGGTTAAGGATGAAACAGGAAATAAATTTCCCGAGGAACCCTGGCAGCAGCTCAAAGAATCTGTCAATGCGGTTTTTGCATCCTGGAATAATAAACGCGCCATAACATACCGCGAGCTTAATAAAATCCCTCACAATTTAGGGACCGCTGTCAACATTCAGACAATGGTATTCGGAAATATGGGCGATACATCAGGCACCGGAGTTGCATTTACCAGAAACCCTTCCACGGGCGAGAAGAAATATTATGGTGAATTCCTGCTCAATGCCCAGGGCGAAGATGTCGTGGCCGGAATCAGGACTCCCGAGCCGCTGGAAGATTTGAATACAAAAATGCCTGAAATTTATAAACAGCTTACGCAGATATTCGAAAAACTCGAGAAGCATTACCGTGATATGCAGGACATGGAGTTTACGATTGAAGAGGGTGTGCTTTACCTCCTGCAGACCAGGACCGGGAAACGCACAGCGCTTTCTGCTGTGAATATTGCAGTTGATATGGTTGGCGAGGGGTTGATTGATGATAAAACGGCAATTTTAAGAGTTTCCCCCCAGCAGTTAGATAATCTCCTTCATCCTATGATTGACCCCAATGAAAAGGTTAAAGTGATTGCCAAAGGCCTGCCGGCTTCGCCCGGTGCGGCTGTCGGTAAAGTTGTGTTTAATTCGGATGAGGCAATCAATGCGGCCAAGAGCGGTGAGAAGGTGATTTTGGTGCGGGCTGAAACATCGCCGGAAGATATCGGCGGTATGGCAAGCGCCGAAGGAATATTAACGGCCCGGGGCGGGATAACTTCCCACGCGGCTGTCGTAGGGCGCGGAATGGGCAAGTGCTGTGTTGTAGGATGCACTGCTGTTACGATTGATGAAGAGGGAAGCTCTTTTACAGTAGGTAATGTAGAGATAAAAAAGGGCGATGTAATTACGATTAACGGTTCTACAGGCGATGTAATAAAAGGGGCTGTTAAATTGATTAAACCCGGAGTTTCGGGGAATTTCAAGGTTTTGATGAATTGGGTTGATAAATATAAAAAATTAGGCGTCAGGACTAATGCCGATACGCCGCATGATGCCAAAGTGGCGCGGGATTTCGGAGCTGAAGGAATAGGGCTCTGCCGGACAGAACACATGTTTTTCGGAGAAGATAGATTAAAGGTAGTCAGGGAGATGATTCTGGCTGAAAATGAAGAAGAGAGAAAGAAGGCGCTGGGGAAGCTGCTTCCCTTACAGCGTGGGGATTTCAAAGGTATATTCGAAGCTATGGACGGTCTGCCTGTTACTATCAGACTGCTGGACCCGCCTTTGCATGAATTTTTGCCTGCAGCGGATGAAGATATTGAAAGAGTTTCTAAGGAACTGGGGATTGATAAAGATAAGTTAAAATCCAAAGTTGAGCAGTTAAGAGAAATAAACCCTATGCTTGGCCACCGCGGATGCAGATTGGGGATTACCTATCCTGAAATTTCACGCATGCAGGCCCGGGCTATATTCGAGGCTCAGGCAGAGTTGATAAAACAGGGTAAGAAGGTGATTGCAGAAGTTATGATACCGCTTGTCGGGGATGTAAACGAATTTACTTTCTTAAGGAAAGAAGTGGATGCGGCAGCTAATGAAGTTAAGAAAAGCACTGGGGTAGATTTGGAATATACTGTTGGAACTATGATTGAAGTTCCGCGTGCAGCAATTACCGCAGATGAAATAGCAAAAGAAGCTGAGTTCTTCTCATTCGGGACCAATGATTTAACGCAGATGACATTTGGGTTCTCCCGTGATGATATTGCAAAGTTTCTGCCCGATTATTTAGAGAAAGGGATTTTGAAAGAAGACCCGTTTATGGTCTTAGACCAGACTGGAGTTGGGGAGCTTGTCAGAATCGGGATTGAAAAGGGAAGAGCAGTCAACCCTAAGCTTAAAGTCGGGATTTGCGGAGAGCATGGCGGCGAGCCTCAATCAGTTACTTTTTGTCATAAAGCAGGCATGAACTATGTAAGCTGTTCACCATATAGAGTTCCTGTTGCCAAACTTGCTGCTGCTCAGGCGGCATTGAATGATGAGTAAAAGTAATTAATGAGCTTTGAGGTATTAAGAGATTATTTTAAGGAAATAAGGAAGATTCCCGTATTGAGTGCGGAGGAAGAGGTAATGCTTGCTAAGCGCGCTCAAAAAGGGGATGAAGAATCCCGCGTTAAATTAATAAGGTCCAACTTAAGATTAGTTGTTAAGATTGCCAGAAGGTATGAAAGACTGGGGTTATCCATATCTGATTTAATCGAAGAAGGTAACATCGGGCTTATGAAAGCCCTTAGCAGATTCAATCACCGCTTGGGTTTCAGATTTTCAACCTACGCTTCCTGGTGGATAAGACAGCATGTGATTAGAGCTATTGCCAATCAGTCCAGAGTAGTTAGAATCCCTGTTTATATGAGTGAGCTTCTGCATAAAATGCGTAAAGTTCAGGAACGTTTGATTCATAAATACGGGAGAAAACCAACCAATACGGAATTAGCCAGGGCGTTGAAAGTTACTATGCATAAAGTTCATGAGTTACAAAGGGTATCTAAGAGAGCTACTTCATTGGATAGGCGTGTCAGCGAAGACGGAGATATAGAGTTTATCGACCTCCTGCAGGATGATGAGATAGAGGCAGTGGATGAATTGGTGAATTTGTTTGAGAGGGAGGAAATAGATGCGATACTTTCTATGATGGTAGAAAGAGAAAGGGAAATAGTTGAGCTGAGATTCGGGCTTAAAACAGGGCTTCCTAAAACATTGGCTGAAGTAGCGCGTAAATTCGGTATTACCAGAGAACGTGTCAGACAGATTGAAAAAGAGGCTTTAGAGAAAATGCGTGATTTGATTACTTCCGGGGAGCCTATTTCGCGCGGGATTAATAGCGAAGAGGAAGAGAAGAAGCAAAAGATAAAGACGAAAGTTATGTCCTCGCAGGTACAATCAAGTAAAAAGACAAAACCAGAGACAAAGAAGAAGCAAGTCAAAATTAAGAATGCAAAATTAGCAGCGAGAAAGACGAAGAAGAAACAAAGCGAAATTAAAAAGACAAAGAAGAGGCAAAAGGGGAAGACGAAAGCAGTATTCTCGCGGGTACAATCAAGTAAAAAGTCCAAGAGTAGAAAGAAAAAAGCTTAAAGTATCAAAAGTAGGGGGCAATTTAGCGGGTTTAACACGAGAAATTAACAGCTTGACTTTGTAAAAAATCGTACTAATATAGAACTATGATTCAAAGAACACTATTTACAGAGCTAAAAAATCATCTTAGGAAAAAAGAAATTAGCTTTATTGTCGGTCCTAGACAAGCAGGGAAAACTACTTTAATGCTTCTTTTGAAAAAGTATCTGGAAGAAGAAGGAGAAAGAACGGTTTTTTTAAATTTGGATGTTGAATCTGAAAAACAGTTTTTTACCTCCCAGATAAATTTGATTGAGAAGATTAAATTAGAATTGGGAGAGAAAGGAGGTTTTGTTTTCATTGATGAGATTCAAAGAAAAGAAGATGCAGGCGTTTTTCTTAAAGGTATTTATGATATGGGCCTTTCTTACAAATTTATTATATCCGGTTCCGGAAGCGTTGAACTAAAAGAAAAGATACATGAATCGCTTGCGGGCAGGAAAAGAGTCTTTGAATTAGGTACTTTATCTTTCGAAGAGTTTGTAAATTTCAAAACAGGTTATAAATATGCAGACAAATTATTAGAATATTTTGAGGTTGAGAAAGACAAAACAAGCCAGTTGCTGGATGAATATCTGAGTTTTGGAGGGTATCCAAGAGTAGTGCTTGAGGAATTGCTGGATGAGAAGAAGAAAGTAATCAACGAAATTTATCAAAGTTATATAGAAAAAGATATTTCATATCTTTTAAAGATCAAAAAGACAGAAGATTTTGGAAATCTGGTTAAAGTTTTAGCAGGGAATATTGGCAGTCTCGTGAATATTTCTGAAATTTCCAGGACGCTTGGTGTTTCTCAAGAGACAGTAAAAAATTATCTCTGGTATCTTCAAAAAACTTTTATTCTCAATAAGATCACGCCTTATTTTAAAAATGTTCGCAAAGAAATTACCAAAACACCAATTTTTTATTTTTATGACCTCGGTTTAAGAAATTATGCTATAGGATTATTTGGGAATATAAATAAACTGCAGGATAAAGGTTTTCTTTTTGAAAATTTTATTTTCAATATTTTTAAGGAAAAAATGCGAAATACATCTGCTAAAATTCATTTCTGGCGTACTAAGAATGGAGCTGAAGTTGATTTTGTACTTGATTCTGGCAGGGAGCAGGATGCGGTAGAAGTAAAATACAGCTTTTTAAAAAAGCCTGAAATAACGCGTTCTTTCAGAAGTTTTATTGAAAGATATAATCCTAAAAGAGCATTTATCATTAGTTTAAATCTTGAAGATACTTTGATTGTAAATGAAACAGAAGTTAATTTTTTGCCCTATTTTAAGATATCCCAGCTGTTTGTTAAAATTTAAAAATAAAAATAAAAGGAGGAAGCAATGGATTTAAAATCTTATATCAGAGAAATTCCTGATTTCCCTAAACCCGGTATAGGTTTCAAAGATATTATGCCGCTTCTGCAGGATAAGGAAGCTTTAAAAGAGGCAATAGATGCTTTATATGATGCCGTCAAAGATAAAAAAATAGATAAAATTGCTGCAGTTGAGTCCCGCGGTTTTATTTTAGGGGGGGCATTAGCTTATAAAATGGGAGTTGGTTTCGTACCTGTGCGCAAAAAAGGCAAACTTCCATCAAAGACTATCTCTTATACTTATCAGCTTGAATACGGAGAAGATACTTTAGAAATGCATGAAGATGCTTTAGCGGCGGGGGAAAAGGTTTTAATTCTGGATGATTTGTTAGCTACTGGCGGGACTGTAAATGCTGTAATAAACATGGTTGAACAGCTCGGTGGAGAAGTTTCATTAGCTGTTTTTTTGATAGAACTTACATTTTTAAACGGCAGGGATAAACTAGGAAACACCCCTGTTATCAGCCTTATTCAGTTTTAATATCGTATCAGTTTTAAGCTCATAGAAATTGTAAAGTGGTAAATAGTATGATATGCCACAAAATCTTGTTAATTCTTCAGTTTTCTCTTGAATCGCTTTGATTTAATCTTATATAAGGAGGCAGCAGCATCCTTGTTTTTTGAAAGGCAATAGCCTATTGGTAGTCTGATGTGTTTCAGTCAGGATTTTAGAAAGATATCCACTCTGTTAAAATAGATGATAAGATTGAATTTTTCAGCAATCTCGTTTTTTGTGCCTCGTTTTTGTGCTTGACAGGGCTAATCAGAGAGCAGAAACTAAATATATTGTACTTGATCGATGAATACCTTGATGAAAAGGTTGAGAGTAAGTGTAATATTAAGTATAATAGCATTCAGCATATGGGGATGGAAGAACTGCTATTCTTTGGAGTTACGATTTGCCTCATTAACCGCGCCGTCATTATCTGCAGATAAAATTTCAGGACAAGACAGGACTTATCCCATACAAACAAGTCTAAAAGAACCGGGACAGTTGTTTTACATTCAAGGTGGGACAGAAGATTCCGAGTTTGAGAATAAAAATTCCTCTGCCGAACTTCCCCCCGTTACTATAGCTTATTCCAGCCAGTCGCAGCCCGAGGCAGGATTTCATCCTCTAAAAGTAGTCGATAATTTTGATATTTCTTCCGATGCAATATCCACCTGGTGGGATGGAGACGGGACAAAGATATATAAGCGGGAGCTTGTCCAGGATATAAAACGCTCGGGGGATAAGTCAATGAAAGTATATTTTAAAAAGACAGACCCCAATTTATCCTGGAGTTTCTTTGCATTCCAGCCGCAGCAGGATGGGAAAAACAATGACTTCTCAAAATATTCCAAGTTAGTCTTCTGGCTATATGTGCCGGAAACTCTGGAGGAAGGAGTGCCTTTAGAGTTAATGGTGAAATTAGAAGATAAAAACGGCAAGGGATATGAGCAGAGGTTTAAATTCCAGGCAGGTAATGACTGGCAATTGGTTGAATTTGACATCTCAAAAGTCCAGGGCATAGATTTATCGAGTATAAATAATGTTTTATTCTTTGCAGACCCGGGCAAATATATGACAGCGGGTGAATTCTGGCTGGATGACATTTATTTGATTAAGAAAGGTTATACTGTCCCGGAAGAAATTCCAGCTCCTCCAGCAAATCCGGTGGTAAAGGAAAAATTTGGATTAGCAAAGCTTATTTGGTCTGATACTCCAGATTCCAAAGCGGTATTATATGAAGTCCAAATCTCTACATCTCCTGATTTCAGTACTGCAACATCTTTCTGGACAGATAAAACAGAACTCCTGTTGCAGGAGTTGGAAGAAAAAACATATTATTTCAAAGTGAGAAGCTGGACACATCTGCCGGAATTTGGAGGAAAATGCAGCGAGTTTAATCAGATTTATAAATGGGCAAAATAGTTAATCTTTTCATTGCGTTTTCATTACTGATTCTATTTTCTCAAGATTCCTGGGGTTTTTTATTATTACAGAATCAAAACGAATTATATTTAGCAGCAAATAAAAGTTCCAATCAAGAAATAGCCCAGCCAGTATTAGACACTTTTCCCAAAGACCCGCCGGAACAAAGTATAGAACCTTCAGTAAAACTGATGGATGGTTTTGAATTCTCTTCCGATGCAATATCCACCTGGTGGGACATAGACGGGGCAAAGGTTTATAAGCGGGAGCTTGTACAGGATATAAAGCGTTCGGGGAATAAGTCAATGAAGGTGTATTTTAAAAAGACAGACCCCAATTTATCCTGGAGTTTCTTTGCATTCCAGCCGCAGCAGGATGGGAAAAACAATGACTTCTCAAAATATTCCAAGTTAGTCTTCTGGCTATATGTGCCGGAAACTCTGGAGGAAGGAGTGCCTTTAGAGTTAATGGTGAAATTAGAAGATAAAAACGGCAAGGGATATGAGCAGAGGTTTAAATTCCAGGCAGGTAATGACTGGCAATTGGTTGAATTTGACATCTCAAAAGTCCAGGGCATAGATTTATCGAGTATAAATAATGTTTTATTCTTTGCAGATCCGGGCAAATATATGACAGCGGGTGAATTCTGGCTGGACGATATTTATTTGATTAAAAAAGAAGCAGTTTCATCAACTGCACCAAATATGCCTCAAATTGAGGGAGTAAATTTAGTAAAAGACGACTATCGAATTAAATGGTCGGATGAAAGAAATTCCGGTGCAAGTTTATATGAAGTCCAGGTATCCAAACAGCCTGATTTCAAAAACCCAACAAGCTTCTTCACTAACAACGATTATCTAAAATTAGGAGAACTTGCATTAGAAGAAAGTTATTTTAGGGTTAGAGCCTGGAATTATTTGCCTGAATATGGCGGTAAAGCAAGTTCATTTAGCGAAGTTTACAAATATCAGCCGGTTCAAAATCCCCCTCCAATAATCGATACAGTCTGGTCGCAGGCAGGGGATGATACAGATGGCAATTATTCTATAGGTGCATTGGTTAGATTGGCAGTTAAAGAGAAATATAATGCAAAGGATATAGCCGAGGCAAAGGCAAGGATAACATCAGATTCAACCGGATATGATTCCGGCTGGCTGAATTTATCCTTATCGGAATCAAAGGATTACTATTTCTATCACTGGGACACATCAGGGCTAAAACCCGCATCAGATTATAAAGTAGAATTTTCATTGAAAGACGAAGCCGGACAGCTAACAAAAGACGATTCTTTGATAACAACTTTGTCTAAAGGTTTTGGATTTTTACCATCGATTTTATATACTACACCTGAAATTTTAAATCTTTCCAATTTTGGAGGATTCAAATTTACCTATGATTACCAACACTTAGACGAAAAGTCTTTAGGGAAATATTGGATACATTCATATGCAGTATATCTAAAAGAGTACGCTGATAGTTCGATTGAATTAATTTGGAAAGACGGAAGAGTTTATTCTTTTGTTCCTTCTGAAGATGGATATAAAGGCCGGGGATTGGCTAATAAATTTCAGTTTGAAAAAACCGCGACAGGATATTTAGTAAAAGATAAGGATGATAAGAAGTATATTTTTGACAAAGAAGGGGAACTTATAAATGTAATTGATCAAAATGGTAATGCAACGATATTAGTCTATGAAGAAAACCTTCTTAAAAAAGTTATCAACCAATTCGGTCAAGAAATTAGATTTGAATATTCTAAAAATAAAATCAAAAAAATTATAGACCCTTATGGAAGAGAAATTAATTTATCTTATAACGAAGATGGAAGATTTAAAATGATAGAAGATTATAATGGCAAAGTTATAAAGTTTGATTATTATCCCGATGGTAGAATAAAGAAAGTAATTGAGGAAAGAAGTGGTGGTTTTAAAGAGAGAAATTTTGAATATAATGAGCAAGGTTTAATCAGAAAAATTTATGATAAAGAATTTTCTGGGATAACAGATATAAATAGAGTGATTTATGAGTATTATCCAGAGGAAGCAAAAATTGTTGTAAAGGATGCAAATAATAAACCAACTACATATATTTATAACGAATTAGGTCTGCCAATTTATAGAGAAGATCCTATCGGTGGAATTACACGTTGGTCATATGATCAACGAGGAAATTTAATAAAAGTTATAAATCAAAGAAGTTTTGAATCCAATTTTGGATATGATGACAGAAATAATTTAACAAAAATAATAGACTCGTTGGGGAACGAGATACAAATTGAATACCATCCTGAATATAATTTGCCTGTAAGGATTACGGATGCAAATGGAAATACTACAAAATATATGTATGATGGAAAGGGGAATCTAATAAAGGTAATTGATACGCTTGGGAATGAAACAAATCTAAGTTATGATTCAAGAAATCAATTAATTGGAATAATTGATCCATTGGGGAACAAGATTAAATTTAATTACGATGAAGATGGCCAGTTTAAATTACTTATAGATCAAAATGGTAATGAGGTGAAATTTGAATATGAAAATGGAGATTTGTCAAAGATAATTGAACCTTTAGGGAATGTTACTCGATATTTGTATGAATTTCCAAAAAGATATATTACTTCTGTAATTGATGTTCTGGGTAATCAAACAAAATATGAGGATAACCAAGCAGGTAATCTAATAAAGCTAATTGATCCATTGGGTAGAGAAAGGCAATATTTATATGATGGCTTAGATAGATTAACAGGAGTTATTTATCCTGACGGGAGTAAGATAGAATATGAAGGGGATAAGAGATCTAATTTGGTATCGATTAAAGACCAGAATGGTAATACAATTCAATACAAATATGATTCTCTAAGCAGGATCACAGCAAAAATTTATCCAGATGGAATCAGGATAGAGTTTAAGTATGATGAAATAGGCAATATAGCAGAAGTGAATGACCTAAATGGGATATATAAATACGAATACGATAGTTTAAACAGATTAACAAAAGAAATCCTTCCTGATGAAAGCCAGATAAAATACGAATATAATGCAAATGGAAATTTAATAAAATTGGTTTATCCTGATGGCAAAATACTTTCTTATGAATATGATGTATTAAATAGAGTAACAAAAATAATAGATGAATCATCAAATGAAGTTTATCAATTTCAATATGATGTTTTAGGAGAAAAGGCAAAATTAATTTATCCAAATGGAATAACCGCGAGTTATAAATATGACCAAGGAGATAAATTAATTAAATTAGAATATAAAAATTCTAAAGGAGAAATTTTAAAATCTTACAACTATACTTATGATATCAATGGCAATCGGGTTCAGATAGAGACAAATGAAGGAGATTATCAATTTAATTATGACGAATTAAATCAATTAAAAGAGGCACAACTGTTGGATAAAAAATTAGGATACAAATATGATGCTCTGGGTAATAGAATTAATATAAGCGAAGACGGTAAAGAAACTAATTATCAAATAAACGGTCTCAACCAAATTATTAAGGCAGGCAGTATTGAATATAAATATGATAAAAACGGCAACTTAGTTAAAAAAGACGATGCTGGCAAAATTACAAAATATATCTATGATTATGATAACCGTCTTGTAAAAATAATTCATCCAGATACATCAGAAACAACATATAAATATGATTATTTAGGAAGAAGAATCGAAAAGAATAACAAGGGTCAAATCACGCGCTATATTTATAACGACTGGCAGGTAATTGCTGAGACTGATGAGCAGGGCAATGTCTTAAGAAGATACATCTATGGACTTAACTTGGATGAATCATTAATGGTAGAATATCAGGGTAAAGAATATTACTATCTCCAGGATGCAATGAATAATGTAGTCGGATTAACTGATAGCCAAGGTAACTTAGCAGAAGAATATTCTTATACTCCATTTGGTAAGACCGTCGGCTCTCAATCATCATATATCAATCCCTATTTATTTGTAGGCAGGAGATATGATGAAGAATCAGGTCTTTATTACTTCAGGAACAGGTATTATGAACCAAGTTTAGGAAGATTCATAAATCCAGAACCCAAGCCTCATGTGTTTATGACTAATTTATATACCTATGTAGGAAATAACCCAGTAAATCTAAAAGACCCCACTGGCTTATGTGGAGATAATCCAGGGCCGCTTCCGCCTCCTGATCCCCAATCTCTAGCCATAGATATTTTTATGTACCAAACTAATGTTAGTAAGAGCTTTAAAATCTACGAAGCCTCATGGGGTTCTTATAATCTCTCTTTAAATTTACCATATATCCCTGGTTACTTTTATAATAATTTTGAGGATCCTTTAGGAATTTGGATCATTATTTTGATTCATTTAAGCATAGAGATGATAGATTGGGCAGTTTTTGCTCATAAAGCAAAATGAAGCTGACTATTAAAATGATTCTTTGGAGCATTAGATCACTATTCTGGTTATTAGCTATTCCTACAGCTCTTTATGCATACAGTATAAAAAGAAATATATTTTTGGGAATCTTAATATTTTTGTTATTTATATTAACAGGAATAATTTTTCATAAATGGGGTGAAGATTTTTGAATTATTCAATTTTAGAAAGTGAATAGACAAAGGACAAAAAAACCTTGGCTTGGTGTATTTCTTTCTTCAGTTTTTCCTGGATTTGGGCATATTTATTCAGGTAAAAAGATAAGAGGATGCATTTTTATTTTCTTTTCTATTTTGTTTTCTATAATTTTTTTAAAAAATTTCTTAGCCATTATAGCATTGAATACGCCTATTAATATTACTGAATATATTTTAGCTGGGACTTCATTTATTATTTTAGGTTTGATATATTTCTTATCATTATTTGAAAGTTATAAATATGCTAAATTGTATAATTTGCAAAATAAATTAGAAATAGATTTAAGTAGGAAGAAGTCTCCTTGGTTTGCTGTATTTTTATCAGAGTTTATTCCCGGGGTAGGACAAATTTATAATAAGCAGATTTTTAAAAGTATTGGATTTATTTTCATTTTTATGATTTTAGATTTAATTTTTAATATATGGACGAGATATTTCTTAAATGTTCTTTTTGCTATCTTGGTGGTATGGGATGCATTCTATTATTCCGAAAAAATTAATAATAAAATCCCCCGCATTACCAATTACATAAACCCTCAATATTTTATTATGATTTTAGTTGTTTTCTTTATTAATGATATCCCAGTTTCTGTTGTATCGCAGAAATTTAAAGAAATAGAAGCTTATAAAATTGCTTCTTTAGCTATGGAACCTACTTTAATGGAAGGTGACAGAGCGTTAGTTGACAAGAGATATTATAAAGAAAATAATCCTAAAAGAGGTGATATGATTTTAGTAGAAAAGAGTCAAAATAAAAAAGTATGTTTTTATATAAGAAGAATAGTAGGATTACCAAAAGAAAGGATTAAAAAGTTAAATATAGTTATTCCGCCTAATCAATTTTATGTTTTGCCTGACAATTTGAATTACAAGAGTACATTTTATGGTTTAATTAGCAAGACTGAGATAAAAGGTAAAGCATATAAAATTTTTTATCCATTAAATAGATTGAAGAAGATAAAATAATATTTTGATATGAAAAAAATCAATTTTTTCAATGTAGGTTTGGAATAAGGTTTTTCAGGATGCAATGAATAATGCTGTTGGATTAGCAGACAGAGGAGGCAATTTAACAGAAGAATATTCTTATCCTCCATTTGGTAAGATTATCGGTTCTCAACCATCCCTTCGATTACCCTCAGGACAAGCAGCTATCAATCCCTATTTATTTGCAGGCAGGAGATATGATGAAGAATCAGGTCTTTATTACTTCAGGAACAGATATTACTCCCCGGAATTAGGGAGATTTATAACTTCAGACCCTATTTTAAGCGGGGATTCATTAGTTTCATTATTAAATCAAACTAATTTCGCCAGGAATAATTATTTAAGTACCGGCTCATTAAGAAGTATTATGCAGTAGCAGCTGGCAAGTCTTTTAAAGGTAGCTAGTCTGTTTGGGTATGGAGGCAATAATCCTGTAAATAACACAGACCCATTAGGGCTATGCGGAGGAGACCCGGGCCCCTCGCCTTGCGGTGGAGCAGGAGCAGGCGGTGCAGGAGGAGGGTTAGCAATTCGGGGAATGGAAGTTGCAAGCATGGTTGTAGGATTGGTTAGTCTTGCTACAGGAAATGTTATATTAGGAGCACTGTCATTGAGCCTTGCTGCACATGCGTTTGTCTTATCTCTTCCATTTCCAGGAGGGTGTTAAGATGAAAGGAGTAATTTTATCTTACTGGCTGCTATTAATAACAATTCCATTTTTGGCATATATACTTTTTTTAATATTCAAAAAAATTAAAATTAAATACGATAGAAAGGTACTGCCAAAATTTTTTTCATTTTTTTATTTCTTATTAGGAAGTATATTTATTCTAAAAATGTATTTTTTAAAAGAGTCAATTTGGAGTTTTTATTTAGCCTTGGGTTTTATAATACTGGGAATAAGCTGGTCATTTTTTGGCAAAAGAAAATTTAAATGATAATTTATGCAGTAGCAGCTGGCAGGTCTTTTAAAGGTAGTTAATTTGTTTGGGTATGGAGGCAATAATCCTGTAAATAACACAGACCCATTAGGACTGTGTAAAGATAACCCTGGCGGCTGGCCTTGCGGTGGAGCAGGAGCAGGCGCTGCAGGAGGTGGGTTAGGTGGGAGAAATAAAGTATATACATTGAGTTCTTTAAGTTTTGAATTTGGAGTTGCTGCTACAATTTCTGGACTGTCTGGAAATCCTGGTTTGGCTGCAGTATTTACAATAGCTTCATTAAGTTTTGCTGCTGCTGCACTTATTGCCGCATATCCTAGTATAATTCATGGAGGAGATAATGGATGTTAATTAAATTTATAAGAATTTGTTTTTTAATTGTAGTTATGTTCTTCGTTCTTATGATTGGAACTATAATTGTCAAATATGCTAATTTCGATTCTAAAATAATCGCTTTAGTTTCGTCGGGTTTTTGTATAATTATAGGATTGATGTATATTTATTTGCATCATAATTTGAATCGTATAATTTGGTTATATATAGGTTTTGTGTTTATTTTTCTGGGCATAATATGGCTTCTTAGATATTTTAAGTTATAAGTACTATAGTATAAATTTGAGGTAGGAGAGGAGAGAGAGACAGTAGCCGTGGCATTAGGTACTTTAAGCAT
Source organism: uncultured Planctomycetia bacterium (assembly GCA_964562345.1). Taxonomy (GTDB): domain Bacteria; phylum Omnitrophota; class Gorgyraeia; order Kaelpiales; family Kaelpiaceae; genus Saelkia. Next base: position 732 of record CAZLTA010000002.1, on the reverse strand, counting down.
TTATACAGGAGCTGTTTCATTATTGCTTTCTACAGTAGGCAGTCCTGCGGGGTTAGTTTTTGGAGCTATATCCTTTACAACGGGCACCGCTGCATTTATTATTTCCACGGGTGTACTCCTACAGGAGGATCTGGAGGATGTTGAATAGATTTATAAAAAACCATCTTTTTCCTATTCTTATATTTTTAACCATATTCCCAATAATTTTCATCATAATATATCTACAACTAAATTTTAGAGCTGTAGCTGTAGTTTTATCTTGGTTTTATATTTTTATAGGTTTGTCATTTCTCTGTTTGTATTTTAGCTTAAAGCGAAAAATTTACACTCTTTTCTTGGGTATAGGTTTTATTATTTTAGGGTTACTCTGGCTCATAAGATTTTTAAATAAATAGGGACAGCTATTGGAGTAAGGATAGATGAACCATTAAGGTGATTTCTGGAATATATGATAGAAGAGTTGATCTATGAAAAATCTCTCAGAATAATTACATAAGATCTTTTAATGAAGATAGAAGAAGAAAACGATGGGTAAAGAGATTATAGAATAAGTTGAATTTTAAATGGTATAGAATGACAGATTAAAATTACTGGGGTACTTTTTAAAATTATGGGGGCGCTTTTTAAAGTGTGAAAATACCACTTTATAAACTTGACACTGGGTATTGGATGTGGGATAAATTTATTAGGAGATTTAGTCCGAATATTTCATACTGTGTATGAAATATTCGC
>CAZLTA010000001.1:0-26354 GCA_964562345.1 uncultured Planctomycetia bacterium | reverse complement strand
TATCATACAATACAGCCTTTTTCTGAATAGACTCCTGAGCAATATTTAAATCAATGATTATCCGTCCTGCTTCATTTTCCGGAGTAGTACAGCAGGCAATTTCCAGAGCATTGAGTGCGCGCCGCGCATCGCCGTCGGAGACTTTTGCAAAAAACTGTAAAACATCTTCGGCTATGTCAATATTCAATTCTCCTAATCCCTTTTCTTTATCTGCCAGCGCACGTTTTAAAATTTCTAAAATGTCTTCTTCGCTTAAAAGCTTAAATTCACAGACCAAAGAACGTGAAATTAACGGCGGAGTTAATGCAAAAAACGGATTGTGCGTAGTAGCAGCTATTAAAATGGGGTTGCCTCTTTCTACGTCCGGCAGCAGAATATCCTGCTGGGCTTTGTTAAACCTGTGTATTTCGTCTATAAATAGCAGGGTTCTTTCTCCTGCCCGGGTAAGCCTATACTCCGCCTGTTTTAATATGCTGCGCAGTTCAGTTACATTGGAAGCAACAGCGTTAACCCGGATAAAATGCGCATGGGTCTTATTCTGAATAATCGCAGCAAGTGCAGTTTTCCCGCTTCCCGGCGGGCCGTAAAGAATAAGCGAGGTTATTTTGTCTGCATCAATAGCTCTTTTAAGTATTTTGTTTTCACCCAGAAGGTGTTTCTGGCCGACAAACTCAGAAAGTGTATCCGGGCGCATCTTTACCGCCAGAGTAGAACCGTGTTTTTGAGAAGAATGAAACAAGCTTTGCATAAAGTATTCCTGTTACTGTGCAGCTTACTTTCTAATTTGACAAGGCAATTCCCTTAAAAGAATTTCCTTTGCTTCTTCATAAATCTTATCAACCTCTGTATCCTTAAGGGTTTTTTCATTGGATTGGAATTTTATTCTTATGGTAATACTCTTTTTATCAGGCGGAATCTGTCTGCCTTCATAAACATCTATTACTTCTATTTCACGAATTAAACTATCTCTTCCTTCAATGTGTTTCATGATTTCGCCGGCAGGAACTTCCTTGGACAGAAGAAGAGAAATATCTCTAATGACAGCCGGGTATTGTCCAACCTCATGATACTGAATTTCTCCTTCCATTACTTCCTTAATTGTATCCAGATAGACTTCACCGATATAGATATCTCGCTTTAAATCATAATACGCTTTCGCTTCATCCGAAGCTTCGCCTAAAATGGCGGCTTGTTCAGCCGACATATCAATCCTGGCCGAACAGCTGCCGGAGAGAAAAACCTGTTTTGTTTCTTTAATACTATAATCATTTATTCCAAAATTACCCAGGATGGTTTCTATAACAGATTTTAAATCATAAAAATTATATTCCATTTCATTACCGAAGTAATCCTGATATTTCTTCCCGGACAATAAAACACCTGCAACCTTACGTTCCGCAGGCTTACCGTTTATATCCAAGTAGATTTTGCCCAGCTCAAAAACAGCAAGGTCATAAATCCCGCGGTTAAAATTATATTCTGCTGCTTTAAGCAACGAAGGCAGGATAGAGGGGCGCAGGGCCGAGTAGCTTTTTGCCAGCGGATTTTTTAAAAACAGAGCTTTTTTCATTTTAAACCTCGCTATCTCCTCCTCGGACAGCAAAGCATATGTGATAACCTCACTCAAACCTGTTGTAACAAGTATATCTCTGATTCTGTTCTCAAACCCTGTTTCGCTAAAATTTGCCAGGGCAGATTCTTTTTCAACCATTAGTTCGGGCAGCTTTTGCGCCGGTATTTTATCATAGCCGTAAAACCGTGCTATCTCTTCTATGTAATCAATACTTGTTTTAAGGTCTCCTCTAAAACTCGGCGCCTGAATTTTAAGGCCTTCCTTAGAAACAGCGGCTATTTCACACCCCAGGTTTTTGATTAATCTGCGGATCCAAAATGCAGAAGGCATAATGCCGAGTACTTTCTCTATATCTTTGTATTTCAAAATAACCTTGGAAGAAAGCGGCACTTGTTTTGTTATCACATCTATAGCTTTATCTATAACCACTGTTGGCTTACTGCTGTCTTTTGATGCATATCTGCGTATTAAATCCACGGCATATACGGAAGCAGTATCTACCATCGGAAAGTCAACCCCTCTTTCAAACCTGTAGGAAGCTTCTGTAGTTAAAGCATGCCTTTGGGCAGTCTCTCTTATCGTTTGGGGGTGGAAAAAAGCGCTTTCTAAAACAACTTTTTTCGTTTTTGACGTTACTTCTGTATCCCGCCCGCCCATAATTCCTGCCAGGGCTATAGGCCTCCTGCTGTCTGCAATAACCAGATCCCGTTTCGATAATTGTCTCTCCTCATCATCTATAGTAATTATCTTCTCGCCTTCTCTGGCAAATCTTACAACTATTTGTTTACCTTGAATTTTGTCGTAATCAAAAGCATGCATGGGCTGGCCTGTCTCAATCAGAATATAATTGGTTATATCTACAACATTATTTATGGACCGCAGGCCGATTTTTTCCAATCTCTCCCGTATGAAATCCGGAGACGGAGCTATGTCTACATCCAGTAACACTTTCCCGATATACCGCAGGCATGCTTCCTGTGCTTTTATTTTGACTCCAAATTCAGTTTCCTTAATATAAGCCATGGATGTTTTAGGCAGAAACACCAGCCTATGCGGAATAAATGTTTTGTTTAACCCCACAGCGCATTCGCGTGCTGCTCCCATAATAGAAAGACAATCCGGCCTGTTGGGAGTAACTTCGATATCCAGGACATAATCTGCCCCTGCCGGCTGAATATCTCCCACTTCCAAACCGCCTATAGTAAGCGTGTCTGCAAGTTTTTGCACTGAGACATCTATATCGACAAAATCTTTTAACCAGGACAATAAAACTTTCATGCAAATTGTTTTAAAAACCTCTTGTCATTATTAAAAAACAATCTGATATCATTGATTCCATATTTAAGCATCGCAATCCGCTCAATACCCAATCCAAAGGCAAAACCCTGGAATACAGAAGCATCTATGCCTACTTCTTTTAAAACATTCGGATGCACCATACCCGCACCGAGAATTTCAAGCCAGCCCTTTCTGCCGCAGACAGAGCACCCTTTACCGCCGCATATAATACAGGAAATATCTACTTCCGCCGAAGGTTCTGTGAAAGGGAAATAATGGGGCCTGAATCTCATGGCAACATCTTCTCCGAAAAATTTCTTTATGAAATAAGATAAAGCTGTCTTAAGATGTGCAAAATTTGTTTCTTTATCAACGACAAGACCCTCTATTTGATGGAACATAAAAGAATGGCTGGCATCTAGATTATCGGGCCTGAACACTTTTCCGGGAGACAAAACTCTTAGAGGGGGTTTGACCTCTTTCATAATTCTCACCTGCACAGGCGAAGTCTGAGAACGCAAAAGAGTATTCTCAAAAGGCAGATAAAAGGTTGCCAGATCATCCCTGGCAGGATGTCCTTCAGGGATATTTAAAGCTTTAAAATTATAGTAATCTGTCTCTATTTCAGGGCCTTCTACTACGGTAAACCCGATATGTTCAAATATTTTGCAAATTTCATCTATTACTATTGTAATCGGATGTCTTCTGCCGAGTTCTTTTTTAATGCCGGGCAGGGAAATATCTGTTTTTTGAGATTTCTCTTTTACTGTTTTTAACTGCTGAACCCTGTTTTGAAGCAATACCTGAATTTTATTTTTTACGATATTCGCTTCTTTACCTGCTGAAGGCCTCTTACCTTCTGGCAGCTCCGGAATTTGCTTTATTATCCGGGCAATTTCACCTTTCCTGCCCAGAAAAAAATGTTTTATTTCCTCAAGCTCGCTTAACCCGTTTGCCTGATTAATTTTTTCCGCAGCCTCTGTCAGTATGTTTTGAATATCTAAAACGTTCACGTTTTCTTTTTCACTTTTTCTATATCTTTGTTTTTACCTACAACAACCAACAAATCTCCTTTTTTAATCACATGCTCTGCCTGGGGCGCAATATCTATTTCTCCATGTTCATGTTTTACTGCAATAACATTTATACCGTACTGTGCCCTGACATTCAGTTCTTTTAACGACTTGCCGATAAAATCCTGAGGCGGCGTCATTTCCAGCAGGCTGTAGTCACTGGACAATTCTATATGGTCGATGATACGGGGTGAAACCAAAGATTTGGCAAGCCTTATCCCCATGTCTCTTTCGGGCTGAATTACCCGGCTGGCGCCTATTTTTTCAAGCACCTTAACCTGCTCTTCGGAATTGGCTTTCACAACAATCTCTTCAATACCCAGCTCTTTAAGCGCCAGGGTAATTAAAACGCTGGCTTCAAAATTACTTCCTACCGAAACAATTGCCACATCCACGTCCTGAATACCCAGTGTCCTTAACGTCTTTTCGTTTCTGGCATCTGCCTGCACAGCATGAGCAAGTTTGTCAGCAAGCTGCGCAATTACTTCTTCTTTAAAATCGATTCCTATAACTTGTTCTTCGTTTTTCGCCAATGTAAGCGCTACGCTCTGCCCGAATTTCCCAAGTCCGATTACAGCATATTGTCTCATGATATTCTCCTCGTTTTTCTATAGTCTTTTAACCAACCATTACATTTTCTTCCGGCAGTTTAAAATTCCCTTCCTGCCTCTTTGCAAGCGCGATTGCAAGAGTCATCGGCCCGATTCTGCCAAAGAACATGGTTAAAATTATAATTAATTTCCCTACCACGGTCAATTTGGCAGTTATACCGCAAGACAGCCCGACAGTTCCAAAAGCAGAAATGATTTCAAATACTATATTTAAGACATTCTGCTGCTCCGTAAAAACCAGGACCAGAGTCGCAAATAGTACCCACGATATACTTAAAGCAAAAATTACAACCGCTTTTTCAAAAAGATCAAGCGGTATGGCCCTGTTGAAAAACCTGATTTGATTTTTGCCTCTCAAAATAGCCACAATTCCTAAAAGAATAAGCCCGAATGTTACTGTCTTTATTCCTCCGCCGGTAGAACCGGGAGAAGCGCCGATAAACATAAGCATTGAAAGCAGCAGTTTGGAACCTGGTTTCAATTGGTCAATTGAAACAGTATTAAAACCGGCTGTACGCGCTGTTACAGACTGAAAACAGGAAGCTAATATTTTGCTTTTTAAGCCGAGCCCTTTAAGCACCCCTTGATATTCCGAAGCAAAAAGGAAAACTGCACCGGTTATTAACAATGCCGAGGTTATGACCAATACCATTTTTGTATGCAGGGTCAACCGCGCATCTTTCTTTAACAGCCTGCTCTTAAAATATCTGCCCAAATCATACAAAACCAAAAAGCCTATCCCTCCGGCAATAATCAGGAAAATAAAAACTAAATTCATCAATACATCCGAACGCATACCCTGAAGGCTTGTTGAAAAAAGAGAAAACCCTGCGTTGCAAAATGCCGAGACAGAGTGAAAGAGGGCGAAAAAAATGCCTGAATCATGCCAGTAGAAGTTTAAAAACACAACTCCCAGTCCTTCAATAATAAACGTAAAAACAAACATCCATTTTAAAAGAACTCCTGCATCTACTTCTATATTTTCAAAAACAACACTCAAAGTACGCCGGTCTTTAATAGTAATCCGCCGGCCTAACATTAAAGCAAACATGGTCGAGAAAGCCATTATTCCCAATCCCCCCAGCTGGAACAATATTAAAATTACGCTTTGGCCGAAGGATGTGAAAAATGTGCCTATATTTCTGACAGTAAGACCTGTAACGCAGACCGCAGAAGCTGCCGTAAAAAACGCATCAATAAAAGTTATCCCGCTATGTGTTGAAATCGGTAAAAGCAGTAAAAGTGTTCCTATGGATATCGCAGTCAGAAAACTTAAAGCTATTATCCGTGCAGGCTTTATTTGCATTAATCGGTAATCTGCTCTTTAGCAGCAGCAGCAATTTTTTTAAATCCGTCCAAATCATTGACTGCCATTTCGGCTAAATTTTTCCTGTCCATCTGAATACCTGCTTTATTTAATCCATCAATAAACTTGCTGTAAGAAATTCCTTCGTTTTTACAGGCAACAGAAATTCTGGTTATCCATAATCTGCGGAAAAGCCGCTTTCTTACTTTTCTATCTCTATAACTGTAAACCAGCGCTCTCTTCACAGTCTCCAGCGCTGTTCTATAAAGCTTTCCTCTCCCCCCCCGGTAACCTTTTGCCATTTTTAAAATCTTGCTATGTCTCTTCCGTCTTGCCGGTGCACAAGTAACCCTTGCCATTATTTGTTACCTCCTCTTCTACTTTCATGCATATGGAAGCATTCCTTTGATTTTTTTCTCTTCGACCTTGCTTACATATGCCCCTTTTTTTAAATCGAGCCTTCTTTTGGAATTCTTTTTCCTCATAAGATGTCTTTTGCCCGCTTTGGCTCTTTTAATCTTTCCCGAACTTGTAACTTTTAATCTTTTTTTAGCAGCCTTTCTTGTTTTTAACTTCGGCATGTTTTCCTCCTAATGCTTTGGAAACACAACACAAATAATATTCCTGCCCTCTTTGACAGGCGGCTTTTCTACACTCGCTGTATCCTGAATGTCTTCTAATAATTTTTTCATCAAATTATTGCCCAGCTCAGGATGAGCCATTTCCCGCCCTCTGAAAAACAAGCGTATTTTAACACGGTCTCCTTTTTCTAAGAAACCTTTTATTTTTTTAATCTTCACCTGGTAATCATGCGTTTCAATCCTCGGCTTTAAGCGTACTTCTTTAAAATGCACATGTTTTTGCTTCTTCTTGGCTTCTTTTTCTCTTTTCTCCTGTTGATATTTAAACTTGTTAAAATCCAAAACCCGGCAAACCGGCGGGGTTGCCTGCGGAACAACTTCGACTAAATCCAGGCCCTGCTGCTCCGCCATCTTGAGCCCTTCTTCCAGAGGAACAATCCCGATTTGAGTTCCATCTGCATCTATTAACCTTATCCTTTCTGCTTTAATCCAGCGATTAATATTAGTTCTTACCCTGTGTTGGGGTCTGCTATTATCCCGATTATACGGTTTTACCATAGGCTTCTTCTTTTAATTTTTTCATTAAACCCTCCAATTTAACACTCCCTTCGTCTCCGTTTTTTCTAGAGCGAAGAGATACTGTTTTAGTTTCTTCTTCTCTCTTACCGCAAATCAACAGATAAGGAATTTTTTCCAGCTCTGCCCGCCTTATTTTATAGCCTAAAGTCTCTCCTTTCCTGTCAATCCCGGCACGGATATTCTCCTGTTCTAATATTTTCTTTAAATTCTCGCCATATGCAAGGTTTTTTTCCGAAACTGTAAGTACACGCACCTGCTCCGGAGCCAGCCAGAGAGGAAAATCCCCGGCGTAATGTTCAATCAAAGTTCCTATAAAACGCTCCAAACTTCCCAGAATAGCCCTGTGCAGCATTATGGCCCGGGAATTTTTTCCATCCTCTCCGATGTATGTAACATCAAACCTTTCCGGCCCTGCAAAATCGCATTGAATAGTCGCGCATTGCCAGAGCCGTCCCAAAGCATCCTTGAGTTTTATATCTATCTTGGGCCCGTAAAAAGCTCCTTCTCCTTCACATATATCATAATCCAACTTAAGTTCTTTTAAAGAACTCTTTAATGCATCTGTTGCTTTCTGCCACTGTTCGTCTGTTCCAATAGAACCTTCGGGCCGCGTGCTGAGTTCGATTCCAAATTCTTTAAACCCGAAATCATCCATGATCTCTTTGGTAAAAATAATAACATCTACTATTTCTTTCTGCAACTGGTCCTTGCGGCAAAATATATGGGCATCATCCTGAGTAAAACCCCGCACTCTTAAAAGTCCGTGCAGAACGCCTGTCTTTTCATGTCTATACACTGTGCCGGCTTCAAACATTCTTATAGGAAGTTCTCTGTAACTGTGGCGCTGTGATTTATAAATCATGATATGCCCCGGACAGTTCATAGGTTTTATGGCATATTCCGTATTATCAGCCTGAAATATATACATGTTTTCTTTATAGTAATCGTAATGCCCGGAACGTTTCCAAACATCCGATTTCAAAATTTGCGGAGTCATAACTATTTGATAATCCCTTTTCATATGTTTCTCAAAAATATAGCTCTCGATTATTCTCCTTAAAACCGCACCCCGGGGCAGATAGAACACCAGCCCCGGACCTGCTTCTTCAAAGAATGCAAACAAACCTAATTCTTTTCCTAATTTTCTATGGTCGCGCTTCCCCGCCTCCTGCAATTTTTCTACATACTCTTCTAATTCCTGCTCTGTAAAAAATGCGGTGCCGTAAATTCGCTGCAGCATTTTATTGGATTCATCCCCTCTCCAGTAAGCGCCGGCTATCGAAAGCAGTTTAAAAGCCTCAAGCTCTCCTGTTTGTTTAATATGAGGACCTTTGCATAAATCCACAAAATCTCCGTGCTTATATATCGTAATTGGGTCTTCGGCAATTTCTCCTAAAATCTCCAGTTTGTAATCTTCTCCCCGTTCTTTAAAAAATGCAGCCGCTTCTTTTTTGGACAGTTCCTTTTTTTCAAAAACATGGTTTTTGTTTATTATGCTGCTCATTTGCTTTTCAATTTTTTCTAAATCCTGGGGCGTAAATCTATATTCTAAATCAAAATCATAATAAAAACCATTTTCTATAGCCGGGCCTATCCCCAGCCTGACATCAGGAAACAATGATTTTACGGCATCAGCCATTATATGGGCTGCACTATGTCTTAAAGCTAAAAGTTTATCTTCCATTTCTTAATCCGGTTTTCTTTTTCATTTTTCAATTTTTACTCTTTATTTTTGCCTATCTGACCTCAATTTTCAATTTTACATTTTAACTTTTACATTGCTGTATGGTGGGCGGTACAGGACTTGAACCTGCGGCCTCCACGATGTCAACGTGGCGCTCCAGCCAACTGAGCTAACCGCCCATAATAATGCCGGGAGCCGGACTTGAACCGGCACGTCCCTCACAGGACATCGGATTTTAAGTCCGATGCGTCTGCCAATTCCGCCATCCCGGCATCTTCCAGGTTACGCAATAAAGGCGGCGAGCGGATTTGAACCGCTGAATAGTGGTTTTGCAGACCACTGCCTTACCACTTGGCTACGCCGCCATAATATGTTTACAAAGAGCGTTTAATAATTATCTCTAAATCTTACTTTTTGCGCAAGATATCTTTATTCTGCTCTATGAAATCAAATACATACTTTGCAATTTTCTTTTTACTCCACAGAGGAAGTTTTTCCACTCTGCCTGCGCTCACTAAAGATACAGAACAATCCTGATTTTCATAAGGATTCTTTCTTTCATCTAAAGACACCGCAATGGTAAAATCCAAATTGTTGACTATCGCCTTTTGCTGCGCTTTTTTAATCGCATCCTCTTTTTCCAGAGAAAAACCAATCAATATTTTTCTATTCCTGCCTTTTTTCTTAGAAAGGATTCCTATTATACTTTCTGTTGCTTTAAGCTTCAAGTTCAATTTGCCTTTCTCCCGCGGAATTTTTCCTGCTTCTTTCTGCAGCGGGATAAAATCAGGGACTGCAGCAGCCATTATTAAAACATCTGCCCAAGAGTAATTTTCCTGCAATGCTTTTTTTAACCCCTCATATTCTTCTGCTTCAATCCAGGCAGATACTCCTTGGGGGGGAGAAAATCCGGTTTTACCCACTACCGCGCGGACACTATATCTGCGCAGCAATGCTTCTTTTAATAACCTGTAGCCAAAGGTGCCCGTAGAACGATTGGTTATAAACCTGACCTCATCAATATATGCTCTTAGGGGGCCAAAAGAAATAAGGCAATTCATTGCAAAAGTTTTTCTGCTTCAGCTGCAATATCTGCTGTGTCTGCAAGCCTTCCCTCCCCCTGATAACCGCAGCTAAGCCATCCTTTATAAGGACCCAGGAGATGGTATCCCGATTTTTTTAATTTTTTGAGATTGTCTTGTATAATGCTGTTTTCATACATAGTTTCATTCATAGCCGGGCAGATCAATACAGGAGCCCTTGACGATATAACGGTTAAGGTCAACAAGTCAGATGCAATGCCTGCCGCTAATTTAGATATCAGTGCCGCCGTTGCCGGAGCAACAACAATTAAATCGGCTTCCCGGGCTAAAGAAATATGCGTTGTTTTACCCTCAAACATATTTGTAAAAACAGGGTTGCCTGTAAGGGCACTAAATGTCAAAGGGGTAATAAATTCCTGCGCTGCATTTGTCATAATAGTATAAACCCTGTAGCCTTTCTGTGTTAAAAGAGATGCCACCTCAGCTCCTTTATAACAAGCAATGCTGCCGCTAAGACCTAAAACAACTGTTTTCATTTTACAGTTTTGTATTTCAGCTTCCCTCTTTCCATCTCATGGATTGCAAAGCTGGTAGGTTTTTCAGACAGAATAAGCTGCTGCTTGGAAGCCTCTTCTGCCACCTCAATTGCCCTCTGCGCAGCAATAATAGCTGCTTTAAAAATACTGTCTACATTGGCTTTCACATCGTCTAATTTTACATACGACATCTAAATTCCCCTCCTCTTTTTCTCTGTTTTACATCTCTGGGCATAGATAATGGATTTTATCATTTCCAGTGCTTTATGCAAACGGTCGTTTATTACAATATAATCATAATTGCCTGCTTTTTGCAGCTCTTGCTTAGCAAGTGCCAGCCTTTTATCCACTTCTTTCAAAGGCTCTCCACGTTCTATCAATCTTCTTTTTAACTCTGTTAGGTCCGGAGGGAGAATAAAAATACTGACTGCTTCAGGATTTTTTTTAGATACCTCCTCAGCTCCCTGAACATCGATGCAGAGCAAAGCGTCATTTCCCTTTTGAAGAATAGCTGTAACATCTTCTCCCAAAGTACCGTAGAAATTGTCTAGAACACACGCCCATTCTAAAAAAGCATTCTGTTTTACCATCTCGTCGAAGCGCTGTTTTGTTATGAACCTGTAGTCTATATTATTCCGTTCTCCCCGGCGCTTGCTGCGGGTGGTGCAGGAAATGCTTCTCCTCAAGTCTTTTATTTCCTTTAATATTTTTCTGGCAATGGTAGTTTTTCCTGCCCCGGAAGGCCCTGAGATAATAAAAATCTTACTTTTTCTCTTCACTTATTCTCTGGCTTAAGGTTCGAGCATTAATTGAAGAAAGGATTATATGGTTACTGCTCGTCAATATTAAAGTACGTGCTTTCCTGCCGCTGGTCGCATCAATTAACCTGCCTTCCCGTTCTGCGCGCTCCTTCAATCGCCGGGCAGGTTTAGAATCAGTGTTTACAATTGCAACAACCTTTTCTTTTAAGACTATGTTATTATAGCCGACATTTAATGCTTCCATGGTTGTTAAGTTTTTGTTTATTCGATATTTAGCGATTGTTCTCTTATCTTCTCTATTTCTGCTTTAACTTTCACTACAAACCTGGCTGTTTTAGACGAAAGGGCTTTTGCAGAAATCGTATTGGTTTCCCTGTTCATTTCCTGAGCCAGGAAGTCTAATTCTCTGCCTATAATGCCGCCTTTTGTTAAAAGATCTCCTACCGCTCTAATATGGCTTTTAAGCCGCACAACCTCCTCGGAAATCGAAGGTAAAGGCATCTGGTGGGGCCCGCCGCCTTGGGTATTATGCCTTGCTGCTGCTTCATTCTGCATTTTTTTAAGCAAAGCATCTTCCCGCATCTTTTCTATATCCTCAATAATAGATAAATTTTTCCTGATTTTACTCAAGTGTTCTTGTAAATCTTTCTGCAGTACCCTGCCTTCTTTATCCCTGCTTTTCAATAACGCTCCCAGAGCCGCTTTTAAAGCGGCCAGGACAAGTTCTCTTTTTTCTTTAAAAGGCACCTGAGGGCGGGCCTGTTTTACAACCCCGGGATAGCTCAAGATGTAATGAATGTTCAAAGGCTGATTAATTCCATGCCTTTGCTCGATGTCCTTTTCAAGCTTGAGCAGTTTTTGAAATAACCTGTCATCTATTTTTAAATCAACACCTGTTTCATAAACAAAGTTTAGATTTAAATAAACCGCCCCTCTTTTGATGCAGCTTTTAGCTATTTTTTTTATCTCCATGTCCAGCTTTAAAAATTCGTCGGGAACTTTTGTGTTAATCTCTAAATATCTGTGGTTAACACTCTTTATTTCCACATAGCAGGCACAGCCGGCATTTTTAGCGCTGGCTTTACTGAATCCGGTCATACTTCTGATTGCTCTTTCTTTTTGCGAGTTCATGCCCATACCCTCGTTTTTTTCGTCCCCGCTATAATGCGTGCGGGATAAAGGTCAAAGATTATTTCATCGGGAGCAAACCACAGCTTTATCTCCCTTTCAGCTTCTTCCCCGCTGGCAGATGCGTGAACGACATTTTCATACAGCCCTTTTGTCGTAATGCGGCCGAATTGGCCCCGGATAGATGTCGGGCTTGCTTCTTCCGGATTGGTCGAGCCGGAAATTTCCCGCACTTTCTGGATTGCATCTTCTCCCCAATAAACCATTGCCATAACTTTCTTACGCTGATGCAGGTCGCCCTGAAGATAACAAATCAGCTCATCAAAGAAAGGCTCTTTGTTTAAGTGGCGGTAATGTTCCTCAGCCATCTCCCGCGAGACACGGATAATCTTGGCAGCAACAATCTCCAATTTGGTCTCGGAAAGCCGGGTTAAAATATTGCCGGTAAGAGACTTCTTCAGCCCGTCGGGTTTGATAAGTATCAAGGTCTGGTTTATCACCTATACCTCCTCATTAAAAAGTAAACCTAAAATTCTCTCCAAATCTTCATTGCTGAAATAAGATATTTCTACCTTCCCGCCTTTTTTTTTGGATATAATGTCTATCTTAGTTCCAAATCTCCTTTGCAGTTTTTCTAACATAGCAGTTACATTAGGGTCTGCTTCTTTTTTCTTCCTCTGGCGGGCTCTTTTTTCGGCTTCTCGAACGCTTATCTTGCCCGTTTTTATCATTTTCAGCAGTCTCCTTAACTCCGTTTCGTTCTGCAGCATAAGCAATGCCCGCGCATGGCCTGAAGAAATGAACCCCTGCTGTAAATCCTCCTGGACATCAAGCGGCAGATTTAAAAGCCTTAAGGTGTTCGAGATGGTTGAGAAATCTTTGCCGACCTCAGCAGCTACATTTTCTAAGGAATATCCGTACTCATCTATCAGCTTTTTATAAGCCTGGGCTTCTTCTATCGGGTTAAGATTTGACCTCTGAATGTTTTCAACCAGAGATTTACGCAGCAGTTCTACTTCTTCCACCTTTTCAAGAACCAAGGCCGGAATGCTCTCCCAACCCAGCATTTTGACAGCCCTGAACCTTCTCTCCCCGGCAACAAGCTTATATCGATCTCCCTCTATTACAACCAATATAGGCTGCAGAAGCCCGTCTTGGGATATAGATTCTTTCAAATGGCCTATTTCCTGCTCGGAGAATGCTTTCCTGGGCTGAAGAGGATTTAAAGCTATCTTCGAAACATCTATTTCTCTATATTTTTTGAACCCAATCCCTGTCTTCTCAGGAATCAGTGCTGACAGACCTCTGCCCAATCCCTTCTTCTCCATAAACCTCTCCTAAAATTGAGGCAACCTCATCCACCAAGTTCCTATAGCAATAAGCCCCTACAGAAGCAGTATCATATACTTCTATAGGCAGGCCATGGCTAGGCGCCTCAGCTAATCTTACATTCCTGTGGATAACTGTGTGGAAAACTTTTTGCTGAAACTTCTGCCGTATTTCCCTTTCCACATCATGCGCTATTTTTGTCCTATAATCAGCCATTGTAAGCAAAATTCCCAAAATGTCAAGCTCTGGATTCAACCTTTCCTTTATCAGATTCAAGGTGTTTAAAAAATCAACCAGTCCTTCTAAAGCGTAATATTCACACTGAATAGGCACAATAACCCTCTCACTGGCAACCAGAGCATTGATTGTTAAAATGCCTAAGGACGGGGGTGTATCTACAATAATCGTATCGAATTCCGCAGTAATCTCCTGAACTCTTTTTTTAAACCTGAACTCTCTGTCAGAACTTTCTATTAATTCAATCTCGGCCCCGCATAAAGAGATTGAAGAAGGCAAAAGGTATAGATTTTTAACTTTGGTTTCCAAAACAGCCTCTCTTCCTGCCTCTGCATGCAGGAAATTATAAACAGAAAACTCTACTTCATCTTTGTTAATCCCCAAACCGCTGGTGGCATTTGCCTGAGGGTCAAAATCCACCAAAAGCACCTTTTGATGGCGTTTTAAGGCCAGGGCCGTGCTTAAATTAACAGCCGTAGTGGTTTTGCCCACCCCGCCTTTCTGGTTACAAATCGATATTATCATTACTTTTCACGTGAAAAGTTACTTCTTAACTACTTGCAATATCAGCATAAACAGCGAGTTGGTAAACCAGTAGAGAACAAGCCCTGCTGGAAATTTATAAAAGATTGCCCCCATAAATATCGGCATAAGCCAAAGCATCATATTCGGATTCTGCGCTCCCGAAACCTTGGCTGTGGGAGAAAGCTTTTGCTGCGCAAACATAAGCCCGGCCATTAACAGGGGTAAAAGATTAATTTCATTGCCTATAAGCGGCAGACTTTTAGCAAGCGTAAACAGTCTATCCGGCTCTGAAAGGTCCTTAATCCATAAAAAAGCTGCGTTTTGAAGCTCATAACTTCTCATCAGGGTATTGTAGAGGGCAATAAATACCGGAATTTGCAAAAACATCGGCAGGCAGCCTCCCATAGGATTAACCTTGTGTTTCTTATAAAGTAGAAGCATTTCCTTGTTGATAGCTTGTGGATTATCTTTATATTTCTCCTTTAAACCCTGGATTTCGGGCTGCAGTTTCTGCATCCCCTTCATACTCCTCTGAGACTTAAGCGTAAGCGGGGAAAAAATCAAATTAAAAATTATTGCCAATACAATAATGGCCCAGCCGTAGCTCCTGGTTACTTTATAAAAAAATCCCAGAAGCTTCTTGACCGCATTGTTTAAGTGCCCGTAATTCAATAATCCGAGCCAATTCTGGTTATAAGAAGCCACAATATCGCTGGAATTCGGCCCTAAATACGTTATAATTCCGAAATCAGCCTGCTTCAGTTGTATTTTAATAACAAATCCGCCCTGTTCGGGGGAAGGAATTATTTCTAAATCCACAGTATTGTCCGGATCAAACAGCAGGGAGCGATATCTGAAAGACAGCGAAAACCAATCTACCCCTTTTATTTCCTGCCCCTTCTTCATAAACTTAGCCGGCCTCATGCTATAACTTGGGCCTGCGGTATTTTTTATGACCATCCTGACATACCGAGCGTCCCGATAGGAAAAATCATATTTGGTTGGGATAAAAAATTCTATTTCCTTTTCTCCTTCAAAAACAGTCGTAAGAATATTCTCTTTTAATTCATAATGCCGTTTCGCTGTTTGACTATTTAAAACCATATCATTATTCATGGAATTCAATCGGCTTTGAAATGATACGGTTGATACGGTTGGGGCAAACAGACCTAACTTCTTTTCTTTCAATGAGTAAAGAGGTTGCCCTGTTTTATTTTCTTTCCAATAGACTTTTTTTATAGTACCTGTTTTTGAATTAATAATCAATTTAAGCAAGTCATTGTCTAAAACCGTATCATCTGCCTGAACCGTATCAACAGCAACCGTATCATGCGTTATAACCGTATCATGCACTATGGCCTCTTTGCTGGGCTGAATCTGAACGTATCTTTTTTGCGGTTGAATACCCATTTTTTTCAGATAATGCGGATACACTAATAAAACTAAAAAAGAAAGGCCTGTTGCAATAAGCACTTTTTTATCCATGGTTCACCTCACAGGATCATATCCTCCAGAAGACAAAGGATTGCATTTCATTATTCTAACAGCAGTTAACAACCCGCCCTTTACGATACCCTTTTTCTGAAGCGCAGTAATACAATATTCAGAACAAGACGGAGAATATTTACATTGATAGGGAACATAAGGAGCAAGGCAGCGTTTATATAATTTCACCAATGTTATTAACATATTCATCGCGCTTTCCGTAATAAAGGGGCTATTTGCCGGCGGAAAAATTCTAAAGAAACCTCTTCCCTCCGGCATTTTTTTAAAACATATATCATATCTAAACTCTGCAAACCGTTTTTCCCCTGCCTGATGACTTCCCTGATTATCCTCTTGGCGCGATTTCTGTCAACAGCTTTTTTGAAAACCTTTTTGGGTACAAATACCCCTGCCCTTATACAAGGCTTTGCGTTATTTTTGCAGTAAAGTACGCTGTACTGGTTCCCATATTTTTTGCCTTTTGAAAATACATCCTGGATATCTTTTTCCGGCTTCAGGGAGAAAACCCTGATTTGCCCCGCGGGCTTAGACTGCAATTTTATGTCTTCCCTTTTTTCTCCTTTGGGCTAAAACCTGCTGGCCTGATGCGGTAGAATTTCTTTTTAAAAAACCATGTTTTCGTTTTCTTTTTAAATTTGATACCGGCTTTAAGTTTTTCTTCAACTACAATCACCTCCTATTATTCGGGCTATTATAGGGAATATCCGGCATTAAATCAACTTAAATGTTGAAACTATATATGCGAGTTGTTATAATGTGTAACCATGCAGAAAAGTGAGCTTTATTTTTGGGAGGAGGTTAAGGAGCTTTTGATTGCCGAATTCGGCAGCCATACATATAAGTTCTGGATAGAGCCTCTTGAGATAAACAAAATTTCTGATACCACTCTGGAGTTTTTGGTGCCTAACGTTTTTTTCAGCAACTGGATTCGCGAACGGTATATGGATAGGATTTTACAGTTTTTAAAAGACACCACGGGACAGGAATTCCAGATAAAGATTACCGTAACGCAAGCGCCTCCTATAATCTCTCAGCAACAAACAAAAACTCCTCAAAAAGAAACCGAAATAATATCTAAACATGTTTTGGAACGCTTGAATCCGAACAATACTTTTGACGAATTCATTGTCGGAGAATGCAATAAACTGGCTCATGCAGCAACCTTTGCTATCACAGTTTCTCCGGCAAAAGCATACAACCCGCTTTTTATATACGGCGGGGTTGGGTTGGGTAAAACTCATCTTTTACATGCTATCGGCCATGAGATTATTAACCGTTTCCCTCATTTTAAAATCCATTATGTTTCCAGCGAAGAATTTACAAACCAGCTGGTTTATGCCATTCAAACCCGCAGTACCGCAAAGTTTAGAGAACGGTACCGCACTGTTGACTTGTTATTGATTGACGACATACAATTTCTTGCCGGTAAAACAGGCATGCAGGAGGAGTTCTTCCACACTTTTAACGCACTCTATGATTCCCACAATCAGATTGTAATTTCCAGCGACAGGTCCCCTAAGGAAATTCCGGATTTGGAAGAACGGCTGGTTTCCAGGTTTCACTGGGGCCTGGTTGTTGATGTTCAAAAACCGGATTACGAAACCCGTCTGGCGATCCTTAAAAAGAAAGTTCTTAAATTTAACCTGCTGGTTCCTGAGAACGTTTTAGTATATATTGCTGAACAGATTTCTTCCAACATACGCGAATTAGAAGGTGCCCTGTTAAGAGTTGTTGCACAGGCGACTTTAATCGAAGAGAAAATAAACCTTATGCTTGCTGAAAAAGTTTTGCATGATATGGTCCAGGAAGAAAAAAACAGGCTGTCTATCCCTTATATTCAAGGGAAAGTGGCTCAATTTTTCAATATTTCGCTAGAGGATTTGAAAAGTAAATCCCGCAAACAGTCAATAGCTTTACCTAGACAGGTGGCAATATATTTCGCCCGTAAACATACAGACTCTTCTTTAAACGACATTGGAGACGCATTCGGCGGTAAAGACCATACTACGGTAATACATGCGGTTAACAAAATAGACCGTGAGAAAGAAAATAAATTAAGAACCGTTGTGAATAAACTTGAGGATAAAATCTTAAAAAACATTTAGATTGTCTGTGGATAAGATGTGGATATGTGGACGAATTGGATTAAAGACAAAAACAGCATTCTCTTTAAAAACATTTATTCAAAGAGTTTTGTTGTTTTTAAATACTTCAAATATATGGTGTTATGTTGATATCCACATTTACACAGGCATTACTAATACATACTATATTGTAAATACTTACTACAAGTAACTAACCTTAGGAGGTGAAGTATGAAGATTAATGTAGATAAAGAAATCATAACCAAGCATTTGCAGGATGTAATATCTGTTATTCCTTCACGTTCAACTTTGCCGATTTTATCCAACCTGTTACTGGAAACAGAGAAAGACCAGCTTAAAATAACAGCCACTGATTTGGAAGTATGTATCAGAAAAAGGATTCCAGTAGAAATAATTCAGCCTGGTAAAATCACTTCACCAGGTAAAAAGTTTTACGACATTTTAAAAGAAATCCCAAACGAAAAAATTTTAATTGAAGAGACCAAAAACTCAGGTGTAATAATAAGAGGAGAAAAGTGTTACTTTAAATTACTGGGTTCATCTGCGGAAGAATACCCTGAAATTCCTAAAATAGAAGGAAAAGGATTTAAAGTAAAAGCAGATATTTTAAAAAACATGATATCTAAAACATACTTTGCATGTTCCAGAGAGGAAACAAGGTATGTTCTAAACGGGATACTTTTTGATTTTCAGGACAGCAGCTTAAAACTTGTTGCAAGCGACGGAAGAAGGCTTGCTCTCTGCGAAGAAAAGATAGAAATCGGCCGGGAAGGGAAATATATCGTTCCTCAGAAAGCTGTTATGGAACTATTAAAAATAATTGACGGCCGGGACGAATTTGTTTTGATAAATATTTCTGAAAAAAACAACCAAATTGCTTTTTCCTGTAACGGCACAGAACTAATTACTCGTTTAATAGAAGGTGATTTTCCAAACTACAAAGAAGTTGTTCCTGAAGAAAGCAATAACAAACTTAAAATCAAAACAGAAGATTTTTTCCAGGCGATAAAAAGAGCAAATTTAATGACAACAAGCGATTCCATTGCTGTTAAACTGGAGCTGTATAAAAACAAAATTGTTGTTTCTAAAATTACACCGGATCTGGGAGAAGGGCGGGAAGAAGTAGCAGCGGAGTATAGCGGGGAAGAAATGGTAATCGGTTTTAACCCCCAATATCTTTTAGATGTTTTCAAGAATATCGAAACAGAAGAAATAGTTTTTGAATTTAACGGAGCTGATAAACCGGGGATAATCCGGCAGGGCGGGAAGTATATATATCTTGTTTTACCAATGCAGTTGGTTTAGAATGGAAAACCTTTTTAAAAAGACCCTAAACAATATCGTTAGAGATATAAAAAGAAACAGCCCGGAGAAGGAGAAGATAATGCAAGCATGGGTGAAAACAGACCAGGATTATACAAAACACGCTCGTCCCGCGGCTTTAAAAAACGGGATTTTATATATAGATGTCGAAGACAGCGATTGGCTGTATTACTGCTCATTAAAAAAAGAGGAAATTAAAGAAAAAGTCAGAGTGTTATTTACAGAAAGAATTATTACAGATATCAAATTTAAGGTGGGAAAATGAAACAAGGCAAACGGGTAAAACAAGGAAAGGAAAACAAAAAAACAGAAAAGGCCATTAAAGCGAGAAAGACAACAGGTAATATTTCTAAAACAAAAACCCCTCTCCGCGATAAGAGAATGATTGAATCTGAAAAGACAGCCCGGCAAAAAGAGAGCTACGATGCTACCACTATCCAGGTATTAGAAGGCATTGAAGCTGTAAGAAAAAGGCCTGCTATGTATATCGGTGACACTTCTATTAATGGTCTGCATCATTTAATTTATGAAGTAGTTGACAACAGCGTTGATGAAGCCATGGCCGGATTTTGCACCACGATTAAAGTAAAAATCCATTCTGACGGAAGTATTTCAACATCGGATGACGGCAGAGGCATCCCGGTAGATATACATAAAACGGAGAAAAAACCTGCTTTAGAAGTTGTGCTGACTACTCTGCATGCCGGAGGTAAATTCGACAGCCGGGTTTATAAAGTTGCCGGAGGATTACATGGTGTAGGCGTTTCTGTGGTCAATGCGTTGTCGGAATGGCTGGAGGCAGAAGTCCGCAGAAACGGGAAGGTTTATCACCAGAGGTATGAATACGGCCGGGCCACAACAGGCCTTACAGTAATAGGAAAAAGTAAAACCACCGGAACAAAAATTACTTTTGCTCCCGACCCGGACATCTTTAAAGAAACAGTAGAATTTAAATTTGACATTATAGCCAACAGATTGAGAGAATTTGCGTTTTTAAATAAAGGCCTGCGCATCAAATTGGAAGATGACAGAACCTCTAAAAACATAGAGTTTATGTTTAAAGGAGGAATTGTCAGTTTTGTGGAATATTTAAAACAAAATAAAAATCAACTGCACAATAAAGTTATATATTTCGAAAAAAAGAAGGGCGATATTATTCTTGAAACAGCACTGCAGTACCATGATGGATATACAGAAAACGTTTTTTCTTTTGCCAACAATATTAATACTATTGAAGGAGGAACACATCTTTCCGGTTTCCGCTCCGCTCTTACAAGGACAATTAATTCCTACATTAGAAGTAAAAATTTTATTAAAGAAGACGAACCTTTACCGTCCGGGGAGGATATTCGGGAAGGGCTGATCGGGGTAATAAGCGTTAAGCTTCCCGACCCTCAGTTTGAAGGACAGACCAAGACAAAATTAGGCAATAGCGAAGTGCAGGGGACAGTAGAGTCTATCGTCAATGATTTTTTAGGGAGTTTTTTTGAAGAAAACCCCTCTGTTGCAAATAAAATAGTGGCTAAAGTACTGCTTGCCTGCCGGGCGCGCTCAGCAGCGCGTCAGGCAAGAGAACTGGCCAGAAGAAAAGGGGCGCTGGATATCGCAGGAGGATTACCGGGGAAGCTTTCCGATTGTTCAGAAAAAGACCCGCGCCTTTGCGAGCTTTATCTTGTAGAAGGAGATTCTGCAGGAGGTTCTGCCAGGCAGGCCCGGGATAGAAAATTCCAGGCAATATTACCGTTGAAAGGGAAAATTTTAAATGTTGAAAAAGCCAGGCTGGACAGAATTTTAAAAAGCAATGAAATCCAAATTATTATAAGTGCACTGGGGACCAGCATAGAAGAGGAATTTGACATTGCCAAGCTCAGATACCATAGAGTTATTTTGATGTGCGATGCTGATGTAGATGGTTCTCATATCAGAACGCTTTTACTCACATTCTTCTACCGTGAGATGAAACAGCTAATTGAAAACGGCCATATTTATATTGCACAGCCTCCCCTGTATAGGATTAAAAAAAGCGCCCGGGAGCAGTATGTCCAGACGGAAAACGATATGGCGCGGCTCGTTTTAGAACTGGGGAGCGAAGGGGTTAAATTACAGGGTAAAAAGGACAGCCAGCAGTTTTCCGGCGCCAAATTTTTTAATCTGCTGCTTTTGCTTGTAGAGATACAGAGAATTTTAAATATGATGGAAAAAAGAGGCGTTATTTCCAAGCAGTATCTTAACTGCTGGGACAAAAAGAAGAAAAAATTGCCGCTTTATATAGCAAAATTCCAGGGGCAGAAACATTTTCTTTATTCAGATGAAGAGCTGGGTTCTTTCATAGAATTTTTAGAGAAAAAGCTGGGCGTAGAGATAGAGTTTGATACAGAAGAAAAGAATATCTCTACGGTAGACGGTCTGGAAATTACAGAAATCTGGGAGGAAATGGAACTGGCCAAAAAGATAAAACAACTTATATCTTTGGGATTTGCTCCTGAGGATTATTTTGCCCAAACAGAAGAAAAGCCTTCTGTTAAAAAAACAACGGGGTTTGTTTTAAAAAACGCCAAAGAAAAAGTTGAAATAGATTCGTTAAACAGTGTTTTACAATATATCGAAAATGACGGTAAACGCGGCCTTCAAATCCAGCGGTATAAAGGATTGGGAGAAATGAATCCGTCGCAGCTTTGGGCAACAACCATGGATCCGGAAACACGGACATTGATAAAAGTTATGCTGGAAGATGCCGTTGAAGCGGATAAGATTTTTACTACTCTTATGGGTGATCAAGTTGAACCGCGGAGGAATTTTATTCAGGAGCATGCCCACGAAATAAGATATTTGGATATTTAGATAAACAATACGAAGGGGAGATAAGATGTATGCCAGAGAACAGAGGTTAAAAGAGATAGATATTAAAGATGAGATGAAGGATTCTTATATCAGTTATGCTATGAGCGTTATAATTGGAAGAGCCCTGCCGGATGTTAGAGACGGATTAAAACCTGTACACAGAAGAATCCTATATGCCATGGAAGAATTAGGGCTGGATTCCAAAAAACCGTATAAAAAATGTGCCCGCATCGTAGGTGAAGTTCTTGGTAAATACCATCCTCATGGCGATACTGCGGTTTATGATGCTTCTGTGCGGATGGCGCAAGATTTTTCTATGAGATATCCTCTTATAGACGGCCAGGGGAATTTCGGTTCTATAGACGGAGATTCGGCGGCAGCCATGCGGTATACAGAAGCAAGGCTGGCTGCAATTTCCCGGGAATTGCTGGATGACTTGGATAAGGATACTGTAGATTTCAGGCCCAATTTTGACGAGAGTTTAAAGGAGCCGACGTTATTGCCCAGTAAAATTCCCAATTTGCTTATCAATGGCTCTTCCGGAATAGCTGTTGGCATGGCTACAAATATTCCTCCTCATAATTTTTCAGAAACAATAGACGGGCTTATTGCTTATATAAATAGGCCTAACATTTCAATAAAAGAGTTAATGCAATACATTACGGGCCCGGATTTCCCAACAGGGGGCATTCTTTACGGGGTTGAAGGATTAAAAGACGCCTATACTCAAGGCAAGGGGATTGTGAAAATCAGGTCCAAAACGCATATAGAACAGCTTAAAGGCGGCAGAACAGCAATAATCGTAAAAGAAATTCCATATCAGGTCAATAAATCCAATCTTATTGAACAAATAGCAGGTCTCGTTAAAGAAAAAAAAGTGGAAGGCATCTCGGATTTAAGGGATGAGTCTGACAAAGAAGGCATACGTATTGTTATTGAGTTAAAGAGGGACCAGAATCCCGAGGTTATATTGAATCAACTTTATAAACATACTCAGATGGAAGTATCTTTCGGCATCATCTTGCTGGCGCTGGTGAACGGCCGGCCGCAGGTGCTGAATTTAAAACAAATGCTGTCGGAATTTGTGAATCATAGAAAAGAAGTTGTTTTAAGAAGAACCCGGTTTGAGCTAAAAAAAGCGGAAAAACGAGCGCATATAATCGAGGGGCTAAAACTGGCTCTGGCGAATATAGACAAAGTTATCGCATTGATTAAAAAATCCAAAAGTACATTAGAAGCCAAAGAGCAGCTGATGCAGCAGCTGCAGTTATCAGAGGTGCAGGCTCAGGCGATTCTGGAAATGCAGCTTCAGAGATTAACCCGCCTGGAGACAGAAAAACTGGATAAGGAATATTTGGAATTGATTAAAAAAATAGAATACTATAAAAGCATACTTCAAAACGAGGAGAGAGTCATTCAGGTGATTAAAGAAGAGCTGTTGGCGGTTAAGGAGCGCTATGGAGATGAAAGACTCACAGAAATCGTCGGGGATGTTAAAGAAATAAAAATAGAAGATTTAATTGCAGAAGAGGATATGGTGGTAACAATTTCAAGCCAGGGGTATATAAAAAGACAGCCGATAACGGCGTATAGGAGACAGCGCAGAGGCGGTAAGGGCGTTATTGGCATGGACTTAAAAGAAGGAGATTTTGTAAAATATCTTTTCGTTGCATCAACCTATGATTATATTCTTTTCTTCACCAGCCAGGGCAGAGCTTACTGGCTAAAGGTTCATGAAATTCCAGTGGCGGTCAGGACGGCCCGCGGTAAGGCAATAGTAAATATTTTGCAGCTTGCCAAGGGAGAGAATATAAGCGCTTCTATTCCGGCACGCGATTTTTCCTCCGCGAAATATTTAATACTTGCTACCTCCGGCGGAGTTGTAAAGAATATGCGGCTGGAGGAATTCAAAAATCCCCGTAAGGGAGGTATAATAGCCATATCTTTAAAGAAGCAGGATTATCTTATTTCCGCTGAGATCAGCGACGGTAACCGCAGTGTATTTTTGGCAACACGCAAAGGTAAATCTATCTGTTTTGCCGAAAAGCAGCTTAGAGCAATGGGCCGGGGAGCTCAGGGTGTCAGAGGTATCAATCTCGGTAAAGGAGACAGGGTAGTAAGCATGTGTTGTGTTGCGAGAGAAAACAATATTGTAACCATTAGTGAACAGGGTTTTGGAAAACGCACAGCAGCCGGGCAATATAGAATGCAGAGACGGGCAGGCAAGGGGGTTATTAATATGAAACTTCCAGATAAAACAGGCAATGTGATAGGAGCAGAGGTTGTCGAAGATGAAGACGATATTGTACTGATGACACAAAGCGGACAGATTATACGAACTTCTGTCGGAGATATCAGGGTTATAGGAAGAAGTACATCAGGAGTCCGAGTGGTTAGGACCGCGCCTAAAGATAAAGTGGTTTCTTTTGCAAAGGTTGTAAAAGAAGAATGATTCAAATTTTACATTGACAAAGTGTGTCTTCCTAAATAATAATTGTAGACCGCCTGCAGGCATTTTAAACAGACCGCGGATACTGATGTTTGTTTTAGATTATTAATTTTGCAGCGTAGATTTTGCATTGTTAACTTTGCATTGCTAATTTTACATTGTTAATTGATATCTGTCCCCATCGTCTAGCGGCCCAGGACAACGGCTTTTCGAGCCGTCGGCGCCGGTTCAAACCCGGCTGGGGACGTATATAAACTATGTCTTTATCAGGAAGCAATCAGTATGCCGATCTCTGAAGAGAGCAAAAGCATGGATGGGAAGGGGATACAGCTTATTGTCTGCGTAAAATCTTTTTCTATTTTTTCAACACGGCTATTATGTGCGGCATAATCGGATATATCGGGAACAAGCAGGCAAGAAACATTATTGTGCAGAGTTTAAAAAAGCTGGAGTATAGAGGATATGATTCTGCCGGTATTGCTGTGATGTATAAAAAAAAGATATCGGTTGTAAAATGCAAAGGCAGGATTATTCATCTGGAGGAGATTTTAAAGCAAAAAGCGAAAAAAATGCCCGGTTATACCGGGATAGGACATACACGTTGGGCGACGCACGGTGAACCCTCGAAGAAAAATGCTCATCCGCATAGTGATGGTTCCGGGAATATTACGCTGGTCCACAATGGAATTATTGAAAATGCCGCGGATTTAAAAAAAAACTTACAGCAAGAAGGATGCCGTTTTAAATCCGATACGGATACTGAAGTAGTTGCTCATTTAATAAGCAGATATTACAAAGGCGATTTTAAAGCGGCGTTTATTAAAGCCTTGCGGGAATTAAAAGGTTCTTATGCTCTGTGTGTGCTGAGCGCGTATGAGCCGGGGAAAATCTTTGCCGCCCGCAATGGTTCTTCTCTAACCATTGGTATAGGTGATGAAGAAAATTTCGTTTCATCAGATATCCCTGCGATTTTAGAATACACAAGGAAAATCGTATCTTTACAGGATAAGCAGATTGCGGTTGTTACAAAAGATACTGTAGATGTTTTTAACCTGCAGAATCAGAAAGTTTTTTTAAAGACAGAAACTGTTTCCTTCAATATCGATCCCGCGACTAAAAAGGGGTTTAAACATTTTATGCTCAAGGAAATTTTTGAACAGCCGCAGGTTTTATCCCGTTTGATTTTAGAGCACACCGGTTCTTCAAAAAAGATTAAATTTGACCAGCTCAATATAGATAAACAATTTCTTCAGGCAGTAGATAATATAATCATAGTCGCCTGCGGTACGGCATATCATGCCGGACTGATTGGGAAATATGCGCTGGAATTTCTAACGCGGATTCCGGTAACAGTTGATTTCTCCAGCGAGTTCAGGTATCGGTCACCGGTGATTAAGTCTAATACATTAATCATTGCGATTAGTCAGTCCGGAGAAACAGCAGATACTTTAGCTGCTGTCCGTGAGGCGGGCAAAAACAGAATTAAGACCCTCTCTATTTGTAATACTGCAGGCGCCTCTCTTACAAGAGAAACAGATGCCGCTATTTATACTCATGCAGGGCCTGAAATCGGAGTAGCTTCAACAAAAGCATATACGGCGCAATTAATGGTTCTTTATCTGTTTGCACTGTATTTAGGAAGGATTAAGGGCAGGATAGGGAAAAGCGTTTTAGAGAAATCAATTACAGCGCTTAAAAATATTCCCGCAGCCCAGAAAAAAATACTGGCTGATTATAAAAACATCGAGAAAATTGCCAGAAGGTTTCTTCACTTTGGTGCTTTTCTCTATTTAGGCAGGAATAACAATTTTCCTACCGCATTAGAAGGGGCATTGAAGCTAAAAGAAATTTCCTACATACCTGCCGAAGGCTATGCTGCAGGAGAG